>JAIYCA010000265.1 GCA_027488265.1 Planctomycetaceae bacterium | reverse complement strand
AGTTCAACTGGCTTGTGAAACATGCGAAGGCCGTCATCACCGACTCCGGTGGAATCACTGAGGAAACAACAGTGATGGGTGTGCCGTGCATGACACTGCGTGACAATACCGAGCGCCCTTAAACGTGCGAAATCGGTACGAACGAACTGCTCGGCACGGATCCATCTGCGTTGAAACCAGCGCTCGATCGGCTCTTTGCAGGTCAGTGGAAGAAGGGCGGAATCCCGCCGCTCTGGGACGGTCGTACGTCGGAGCGCATTGTTGCCTCACTCGAAAATGTGCTTGGTTGAGGGCGTGTTGCCGCGACTGAATTGCGCCACGATCGCCGATGTCATCTCTCGCAGGACTCTCTCGACTTTGGAACACCGTGCGGTATCTCCGCGCGGTGCAAATTCGTGAGCGTATTCGGCAGAAATTCTCGCAACCAAAACCGAATCTCTCGCCTGCACCGACAGTGCGCGCACGCCGCGAAGCGTTCGCTGAAGTCGCACATCGTCGGCCGAGTATGACTGCGCCAACGCGCTTCGTCTTTCTCAACGAAGAGCGTGACCTCGAAACCCACGGTTGGGATGACTCGGGGATCGCACTGCTCTGGCGATACAACCTGCACTACTTCGATGATCTCTGCGCACACGGATCGGCCGCGCGGGATGTTTGGCATCGTGCATTGATTGGTCGTTGGTTGCGCGAAAATCCACCTCCGCGATGCAAAACCGCATGGGCGCCGTACCCAACGTCGATTCGCATCGTGAACTGGATCAAGTGGATTCTCGCAGGAAATGAGCCAGTTTCTGGCATGTTGGAGAGCCTTGCGGTTCAAGCGCGTTGGCTTGAGCAGCGTCTCGAACGACACTTGATGGGGAATCATCTCTTCGTCAATGCGAAAGCACTCGTCTCCGTTGGGTGTTTCTTCGATGGGCCGGAAGCGGCGCGTTGGCGCGCGACAGGACTCACGATTCTGCGCGAAGAAATCTTCGAGCAAATCCTTCCGGATGGCGCGCAGTTTGAGCGTTCGCCGATGTACCACGCGCTGGCCGTCGAGGACATGCTCGATCTTGTCAACGTAGCGCGCGTGTATCCGGGGGTCATCAGCGCAGGTGATGTTCGCTTGATCGAAGAGCGTATTCCGCTGATGCGGCGCTATCTCGCAGCGATGTGTCACCCCGATGGTGAAGTTTCGTTCTTCAATGACAGTGCGATTGGTATCGCCCCATCTCCAACCGAACTCCATCGATATGCGGAACGCCTTGGCTACGCGACGGAGTTGAGCGTTGTCGCGCCGCTTCGAGAGGGCGTCACACACTTTGTCGATGCGGGTTTCATCCGCGTTGCGATGGGACGCATGGTGGCGATTCTGGATGTGGGTCCCATTGGCCCCGACTACCTTCCTGGTCACGCACACGCAGATACGCTCTCGATGGAGTTGTCGCTCGACGGGCATCGCTTGATCGTGAATTCGGGCACCGGCGAGTACGGCACCGGGCCGGAACGGCAACGTCAGCGGGGGACGCCCGCGCACAGTACGCTCGCCATCGACGGAGCGGATTCATCCGAGGTATGGGCCGGGTTTCGCTGTGCCCGCCGCGCTCGGCCGTTCGATCTTCGGATCGTGAACGAAGGGTCGCGCGTCGAAGTGACCTGTAGCCACGACGGATACTGTCGTCTCTCCGGCGCCCCAGTCCACACGCGTACTTGGGCCTTCGATCTGAGTGGTGTCACGATTGGTGACAGCGTGCGAGGCGACCCCGCGGTTTCGCACGTGTGCGCAGCACACTTTCATACACCTGCTGCGGCGACGGTCATCGATCGGACGACCATCGCGCTTGGGCCGGCTTCGTCAGTCTTGGCAGATTCGTCGCATCCGTCGAGTCAAGGGCCGATGCATTCAGCGGCGCAAGCGGAAATTTTGGGAAATACAGCCATTTTGGGCATCGCGCGTCTCTCTTGCCGCGGTGCTTCCTTCAGCCTTGAGCCAACTTCCTTTCATCCTGAATTCGGACTTGTCCGATATCAGACGAAGGTCGTTGCGTTGCTTGAGGATCGTTCATCCTTCGTCCGTCTCGACTGGTGACCACCGTGCACGTTCTCTTTCTCACCGACAATTTCCCGCCTGAAGTAAACGCTCCTGCGAGCCGAACCTTCGAGCATTGCCGCGAGTGGGTGAAAGCGGGTCACCGCGTCACGGTCATTACGTGCGCACCGAACTTCCCGAAGGGGAAGGTCTTTGATGGCTATCGCAACAAGCTTTGGCAGCGCGAGACGATGGAGGGCATCGAGGTCGTGCGCGTGTGGTCCTACATCACCGCGAACGAGGGCTTCGTCCGTCGCATCCTTGACTACCAGAGCTACATGGTTTCCGCGATCATCGCGAGCCTGTTCGTGCGCAAAGTGGATGTCATCGTCGGTACGAGCCCGCAGTTCTTCACGGCGTGCGCTGCGTATGTCGCGAGTCGTTTGAAGTTCCGTCCATACATCTTCGAGTTGCGCGACCTCTGGCCCGAGTCGATCAAGGCTGTCGGCGCGATGAAGAACGAGCGTGCGATCGCGCTCCTTGAGAGTCTCGAACTCTTCCTCTATCGCAAAGCAGCTCGGGTCATTTCGGTGACCAACTCTTTCAAGGACAACTTGGTCTCTCGAGGAGTCGACGGATCGAAGATCGAGGTCGTCACCAACGGCGTTGATCTATCGCAGTTCAAGCCGAGGTCGAAAGATCCAGCACTCGAGCGACAACTCGGGCTCGAGGGCAAGTTCGTCGTCGGATACATCGGAACCCATGGACTCGCGCACGCCCTTGAGACAGTGCTCGACGCTGCCGAGCGGCTGCGTGGAACGGACGTGGTGTTCCTCTTGCTTGGTGATGGTGCGCGCAAGCAGGCCCTCCGCGAGGATGCTGCCCGTCGCGGGCTCGACAACGTCGTCTTCATCGACACAGTGCCCAAGGCGGAAGTGCCGCGCTATTGGTCGATCCTCGACGTTTCACTCATCCATCTGCAGAAGACGGAACTCTTCACGACCGTGATCCCGTCGAAACTCTTTGAGTCGATGGGCATGGGCCTACCAGTTCTCCACGGCGTCGAGGGCGAGAGTGCGCGCATCGTGCGCGACGAGAACGCTGGCATTCCATTCGAGCCAGAGAATGCCGACGCACTCGTTGCAGCACTTCGTCGCCTCAAAGAAAATCCGGCAGAGCTCGCGCAGTTCAAAGCGTCGTGCCTCAAGGGTGCGCAGAACTACGATCGCACGAACCTCGCACTCAAGATGATGCGGATTCTTGAGGGCGTCGCTGCGAAGCGCTGAGTGCGGACTGAGCGGCTTGTGCCGTAAGGCTCAGTTCCCGAAGTACTTCGCATAGAGTTTGTCGATCGCGCGCGATTCGCCGAGTTCGGTGAGCACGATGTTCAGTCGATGCCGGAGCGGGCTCGCCGTCGGAACACCGATGCCGTAGCGACGCTTCTCGAAGAGCGGCCCAACTTCGTCGATCGGAAGCTTCGGATGACTGTGGTCGTACGCCTCAAGCCCTAGGCCGCCGCGGTGGCGAGGAGCGTGGCGAACATCGGCAGACGCTCGCGTCGGGGGTGACGGATGGGGGCTTCGCGCATGCGATCACTCCGTGCGCTTCATCGCGATTTCGATGATCTGCGGCTTCGGCTCGGCGTCGGGGTTCTTCGGGTCCTTCACGGGGCGTGACTCAATGCGAAGCGTGAGTACTTCGGCTCCATCCGTCGACGTACTTCGCGCGTAGGTGACGTTTGCAAGATCGCCTGCGTGCGACTTCGAACCTTCACCGAACTCGCCGTCCGCGATCGGAACAAACGTCGCCGAGTTCTCTTCGACCTTCGCGAGTTTCAAGAGCATCGGTTCCTTGCGACGCTCGTCCGTTTCGAATCGACCGTGGAGATGCACTTGGCGAAGTACCACGCCATCCTTCATCGCGACAATCTGCGTGAACTCGAAAAACGCTGGGTTTCCGTCGGGTCGCGTCTGTCGGAAGCTGCCGAGCATGGCTTTGCCGCGCACGGGCATCCACATCTCTTCGCTCACCATGCCGTTTGGGAGCGTTGTCACCCAGTGGCCTTCGAGGAATGCGAGCGGCGCGACTGCCGCATCTGGCGCAGCTGGCTCGCGTTTCGCAGGAACTTTGGGTGTCGCTTCGGTCTGTGTGTTCGATGGAGCGGGGGTTGGTGCAGTTGTCGAAGCAGGCGGCACGATTTCGGTGCGATACGCCGCGTCAATACGTGGTGAGAGAAAGAGCGAAGAGGCGAGTGAGCATCCGACCACCGTGAGCATCAAGCACGTCGGGCGCACGAAACATGGGAGATTCAGCTTCATTCGCGCAGCGTAGCAAGTGCGCGAGGGTGCGTTCTTTCGCGTGCTTTGCGTTCTCTGGCGTACTTCTGCGTACTGCGCGCTGAATCGATGTTTCTGCGCTAATCGCTGAGAGCGACTCCGACGATCACGACCGTGATGGTCGAGATCCACACAACGATCGGTAAAACGATGAAGAGTACTCCGCGAAGCACCGAACGCTGGTGGGACGCAGCGGGGAGCAATGGTGTCGAACCACAGGATGGGCATGCGTGTGCGGCGGCGTGTGCGGCGCGGGTGAGAGGTACACGGCATCGCGCGCAGATTGGTTGCCGCGCGTTGTGTCGGCCGCGCAGAAGGAGCGCGATGCCGTACCCGATCAGCGCAGGACCGATCGCCAACAGCATCATGTTGAACAGTGTGATCGCGAGCAGTACGACGCCGAACCCGTTCATCGAATGTCCTCCTGTGTGGAGGGCTCGGCAGTCGGTTGATCGGTTTCTGCGTTGTCCGTCGGCTCCAGCGCGCCGGATGGAGTTTCTGGGCTCGAAGTCGGATCAGATGCAGATGGGACGGCATTGTTCGCGGGCGTTGGCAAGAGAACGCCTTGGCGACCAAGGGCCAGAAACAACACAGAAATCGAGGCCAACGGGAGGAGGGAACAGAGTGTGGCAAGCACCGCACTCACGATGATCCCCGCGCGCATCAGCGCACCTGCGGCGACCACTTGTGCCACAGGGACGGCAAGACCGAGCGCGCAGGGGCAGGTGATGATCAGCACCGCAACCGCGACCAGGATCGACTGATGCCAGCCCGCCCCGGCGATCAGCCAACCAGCCAGGCT
>JAIYCA010000154.1 GCA_027488265.1 Planctomycetaceae bacterium | reverse complement strand
TGAGGTGTCTGATGGCGAGGCGCGGTGGGCCAGCGCTCTATGAATTGCTCGACAAGTCGAAGGGCTCGGCACCGCCGGGTGGGATTCCTTCGTCGGCGCGTCTCGATCCGAAAGCGGTGCAGTCGCTTGTGATCGCGGTTGTGTTCGTCGCCGCGGTTGTCACGGCATATCTCGTTGGCGTCTCACGCGGTCGGTCTGCCACGGAACAGTCGGCATCGTCGGAGAACGGTGGTTCGCAACCGCTCGCGGGCGGACCATCGACCGCGACACCGCGCTCGAACGAAGGCTCGCGAGCGCCTGCGACGCCCGAGAACTCGCCCTCCAACCAGAGCATCGTTCAGTCGAACGGTCTCGCTTCCAACGCGGGAAGCACCGAGAATTCCACCACTGCAGGCGTCTCCGAGGCAGCCCTCGGGCCCGCGGCAGCGGGCGATCCGCGTCAAGCGGGGCTCTCGTACTTCGTCCTCTGCTCAACACTTGAAGCCAACGCCTTGAGGGTTGTGGACTTCTGTCGTTCCAAGGGACTTGACGCGTACGTGGTTCCCGATCAGAATGGTCGACTTCGCGAAGTGACCGTGCTGCCTGGCTTTGAAGCCGGTGAGAGAAGCAGTTCGGCCATCAAGGAACTCGAGGAGCGCATTCGCAAGGTCGGCGTCTCATGGAAGGCGTCGGGCCCCGGCAACAGCGACTTCGGGGACAGATACATCAAGACGCACCGCTAGCTCCCGAGTGTTCACCAGTGCAACAGTGTTCACGAGTGCGCAAGCAGGCGTCGAACCTCTCGTGTTCTCTCTCTCAAGTTCTCGTTCTCTCAAATTCTCGTCAATGTCGCGTGCTTCATTCCGATCACGCAACGCACGCACAGCAAGTACGACCTAGGCAATCATCATGAGCATCCACAGCAGTCTCAAGACCAAGTCCGGCGCCCTCACTCAGCACCGGAACGTCCTCACTCGCGACGAGCGCGTCGCCAAGCTCACCGAAAGCGAGCGTTTCACCCACGGCAAGACCTCGCCGCTCGGCCTCCCAAAGGTCCTGAGCATCAAGGTTGCTGCGGGCAAGAAGCCCAAGAAGGACCCAGCGGCGGCCGCGGCCGACGCGAAGGACGACAAGAAGAAGAAGTAATCGAATGCATTCTGCCGAAGCGGTGGAGCGAACTGTTTCGCCGAACCGCTCGGTCGGATCACTCGACAATCTGCCATACTGCAACGCCTTCGGTTTTCGCCGAGGGCGTTGTCTTTCGCTTTCGAGTTTCGCGCCTGAAGTTCGCATTCGAAGTTCGCGCTGAACGTTCGCTTCCGACGATCGCTCCTGAGGTATCGATGAGTCACTCCGCCGCCAGCCACCAGTCTTCTCAACATGCCTCGCACGAGGCGTCCTCGCGTCTCGATGTCGCGGGGCTTCTCTCGCACAAGGCGCGCTCCATCGACGCAAGTGGCATTCGCAAGGTGTTCGACCTCGCGGCGCATCTCAAGGATCCGATCAATCTCTCGATTGGTCAGCCCGACTTCCCAGTGCCCGATGTCCTGAAGCGCGCGGCGATCGAAGCGATCGAACACAACCGCAACGGTTACACGCAGACGCAAGGTTGCCCTGAACTGCTGCATGCCATCTGGCAGCGGCTCGCGAGCGAAGTTGGTTGGACGCACGACGCAAAGCACGGACTTTCCGCGATCGTGACCAGCGGAACTTCGGGAGCGTTGGTGCTCGGCATGATGTGTCTGCTGAACGAAGGCGACGAAGCGATCGTGCCGGATCCGTACTTCGTGATGTACCCGCAACTCGCGGCGCTCACGGGCGGCAAGATCGTGCTCTGCGATACGTACCCCGACTTTCGAATGACGGCGGAGCGGATTGAGCCGTTGATCACCCCGCGCACTAAGTGCGTCTTGGTGAATAGCCCTGGCAATCCGACGGGCGTCGTGCTCACCGGGCGCGAGATGTCCGACATCGTCGATCTTTGCCGTGCGAAGGGCATCCTGCTGATCTCGGACGAAATCTACGACGAGTTCACGTTCAGCGAGTTCCGCGAGAATGACCGGTTCCCAACGCCCGCGTCGATAACCAAGGATTGCCTTCTCATCCGCGGCTTTGGTAAGACCTACGGCTGCACGGGATGGCGTCTTGGATACGTGGCTGGTCCGCACGAAATCGTGCAATCGATCGCAAAGTTGCAGCAGTACACCTATGTCTGCGCGCCGAGTATGGCGCAATATGCGGCCGCGAAGGCGTACGAAGTCGACATGCGTCCGTGGGTTGATCGCTTTGAGAAGCGGCGCGACACGGTGCTCGAAGCGTTCGATGGCGTTGCGAACGTCGCGCGGCCGGGCGGCGCGTTCTACGCGTTCGTCGAAGTGCCGCCAGCACTGGGAATCACCGCGACGCAATTCGTGGAGCGCGCGATCGAGCAGAGTGTGCTCGTCATTCCTGGCAAGGTCTTCTCAACGCGTGACACGCACTTCCGCTTGTCGTTCGCTGCGAAGGAAGAAACGCTCGCGCGCGGGCTTTCGATCTTGCGCGGACTGATGAAGAGTTGACGCGCGTGCGCTGGATGTCGCGCGTCAACTTTTTGACTTGACCTGATCGAAAGAAAAACCGCTGTCCAGATTGTGGTCCAGAGCAGCGGCGGGTGGATGGCCTGAAGTTTGGTGGCTGATTCGCGTGAGCGTTTCCGCACCCCATTCATCCGTCCAATCCGGTTGCGAGTTCACTCTTGCTGTCAGAATTTCGAGAGGTCGCCCTCGGGTGGCTGTCGGTCATTCCGGTTGTTCCGTCTGTTCCGACGCACCAGGCGAGGTTGGCCACGTTGACTGGGTCGCGCGCGTTTCGCGCGAAGTACCTCGGATGATCGCGGAAGTTTGGGTTTCCGCGTCCTGTGGTCCCTCACGACGCCAAAAGCACCGACACCCCGCGCGAGGCGGGGTGTCGAGTGTGGTTACTTGAGGTTGCTTGGCGAGGCCCGCGTCTAGATGCAGGCACCCGGCTCATTCACCCTTCGGCTTCGCCGAGGGTGCGTTCTCGTTGTTCGAGCCGAGCTTGACGCCCGCGCCTGGAGGCGGCACGGTTTCGCCCGATGGGCGGATCTGATCGGCTTGAATTTCGGTCGTGCCGCTGTCACCACCGCAGGCGGTGAGGAGGACGCAAGCAGAGACGCAGCCGAGAGCGAGGAGGGTCTTCATGGAATTTCCTTTCTGAAGTGCGATATCAAACGACTTGACTGTTGAAGGCGCGTCGAGCGTGGACGCCTTGGCGTCTATGCCCGATTTACCAAACGACGATCGGGAAGATGGAGGACAGGACTATAAAGTCTCGGAAACTTCTTTGCGCGTGGCCTGATTCGGCGGTCGAATTTCTTTGGCGTCGGTTCGTAGGAAAGCGCGTGCCTTGGGCGGATTCCACCGGCTGCGGCCGATTTGCCTCACGATCCCGTGCTTGGCGCGTTCGCCCGCAGTCGGGCGGGGGCGTTGCGCGGGGCAAGCCAGCGCCACTGGGTGTGATAGGTCTCGTCGTTGTCGGCGACACCGACGTTGACGGTCAGATCTTCAAGGCGGATTCCCTCGGGGAGCGCCGCGGGGGAGAGATCAAGGGTCAAGCTCCAGCCCGTTGGGGTGTTCAGGAACGTTGCGCTCACGAGGTCGGCTTTCCCAAGTCGCTTG
>JAIYCA010000113.1 GCA_027488265.1 Planctomycetaceae bacterium | reverse complement strand
GTTTGGTCCCCAAGACGGCGATGAAGGCATGGCGGCAAACGCTGAGCGTTCATCAAATCGCACGCGCGCGCTTTGCGTCGGTTTCGACTGCATGAGCGCTGTTCGCCTCGGTCATGTTCTTGCGATGCAAGGCGTAGAAGGTGCGTACGAGGATGGTCTCACGACGGTCCTCGGGCAAGTCGTCTCTTCGGAGATCGATCTCGTCGTAGTGAGCGATGGCCTCGCCCTCGAAGACGTCGCGCCACTCGCAACGCAAATGCGCCGCGTCGCGCCTGCGGTCAAGATTGTGGTTGCTGGCGATGCGCCGCGTGACGGGATGCTCCTGCGCGCCGTGCGCGCTGGCGTTCTCGACTGGATCGATTTCGGCGCCGCCGATGAAGACATGAGTACGCGCATCGCCGCGGCACTGGAACTTGGCCGTGAAGAGCGTCGTCGCGACGAGCGCGTCGCGCGCCTCAAGGGAATCTGCCGAAAACTCGGTGAAACGCGTGGCGAATTCGTGCGTCAAATGGATTCGCTCGGTGCTGATCTCGCGCAAGCGGCTGAAGATGTGAAGGGCCGCGTCGATGAAGCAGCTTCGGTGGGTGAGTTCCGCGGGTTGATCTCGCAAGAGCTCGACGTCGAAGACCTTCTCCGCACATCGCTTCAATATCTGCTCACGAAGACCGGTGCGACGAACGCCGCCGTCTTCCTTCCTGGCTCGAAGCCGTCGCAGTTCGGGCTCGGCGCGTACGTCCATTACGACTGCCCGCGTGCTTCGGCGCAGGCGCTCTTGCAGCGGCTGAGCGACGATGTTTGTCCGCGCATCGCGGAGACCGACGACATCGTGCGCTTCGCCGATACGGCGGAGTTCGTGCAGTCGCTCGGTGTTGAAGCGTCCGTTCTCGAAGACGCTGAGTTGGTTGCGTGGCCCGCACGCGACGGCGACGAGTGCATGGGCGTCTTCTTCCTCTTCCGAAATCGTTCGGAGCCGTTCCGCGACGAACTCGCTGGGTTGATCGATGCACTCCGTCCGGTGTTCGCCGCGCAAATGGCGAAACTCGTGCGTGTGCATCACCGCTCGAACTTCCAATGGCCGAAGGCGCAGGCGGAATCCGCGGACGATCTCTCGAACGACGGTTCGAACGACGAAACAGACGCGGATGACGAGGGTGAGTCCTGGCGCCGCGCAGCGTGAGACACGGCGCCGCGCAGCGTGAGGCACATTCTCTTGTGCGCTCTACCATGCGCGGATGCCACGTCGCACGATCCAAGAGTTTCGCGCCGAACGCGCGAAGGGACAGGAACGCCTTCTCGACCACGATCATCTCGGGTTGAAGCGATTTCTTCGCCTCGATAGCGCTGCCTACGAAGACGGGGCGCTCGATGGTCGCACGAAGGAGTTGCTCGGTCTCGTCGCGAGCGCGGTGCTTCGCTGCAACGACTGCATCGATTACCACCTCGAGCAGTGCGTCGAAGCGGGTTACTCGCGTGAGCAACTCGTCGATGCGCTCAACGTCGCGATGATTGTCGGCGGTTCGATCGTGATTCCGCACGCACGCCACGCGATGCTTTCGATCGACGAACTCTTCGCCGAAAAGGCTGCGAACGCAAGTTCGGATTCAAACTCGGCTGGGTGAACGCGGATCTCTCACTCGAATCACGCGCGCTTCATGCGTACGAGGACGGTCACGCCGCCCTTGACGCGTTGGCCCTTCGTCACGAGGACACGCTCGACTTCCGCGGTTGGCACGACGAGTTCGGTGGTCGAACCAAACTTGATCATGCCGTAGCGTTCGCCGCGCGCGAGGTGCTTTCCGGCGGAGACGGGGCAGACGATGTGCCGCGCGACTTTGCCTGAGATCTGCTTGACGCCGAGGAGCAGGCCGCTCGCGGTGCGAAGACGCATGACGAGCGACTCGTTGACCTTCGCGCTCTCTTCGATGCGCACGTCGAGGTATTTGCCCGGCGTGTGAATCGTGTCGACGACGGTCGCTTCGCACGGCGCGCGATTGATATGGACGTCGAACACCGAGAGATAGATGCGCACGATCGTCGCGGGGCCGCCGGTCGCAACGTGATCGGGTACTTCGAGTACCGCGCTCACGAGCCCATCGGCGGGGCTCACAAAGTCCCGTGCTTCACCCGTTGCGGGGCGGCGGAAGAGCGGGTCGCGGAAGAACGAAGCGAGCGCGGCCCACACGATTCCCGACGCGATCGCAAGCCACCACCAGCCGAAATAGACACCCGCCGCCGCGGGAACCGCAGCGGCGAGTGTGATGATCATCCATTCACGAGTGCCGTAACGCGTCAGCAACATCGGCGCGCGTCACTCAGAGGCCTTGCCGACGAAGAAGCCGACAAGTCCGAAGACGGCGGTGATACCCGCGAGGCTGCCTGCCCACGCGAGGATGTTGCCGGAGAACGCGTTCGCGACAGCCGAGCCCGCGCCCATTGCCGCGCTCACCGCGATGAGGCCGCTCACGACGATGCCCGCGAAGGCCGCGACGAGCACGCCCGTTCCAACACCCGACCACGCGCCGTCGTATGCCTCGGCCGCAACCATGCCGGTCGAACCGATCGGTGCCGAGGATCCAATGGTTGGATCGCTCGTGACCGCGTCGAAGAGGCCCGAACGGCCGGGGGCAGACTCGCCCTCGCCCGAGTAGACCTGCTCGATGAGTTCTGCGCCGAGTGCGGTTTCTTCGCTCTCGCGGGTGAGGTCGAGGAGACCGGAGCCGGAGCCGACGGTTTCGAGACCGATCTCGACGCCGTCTTCACCCTTGCCACGTCCGCTCAACGCAGAGATGCCCGTTTGATCGTTGAGGTCGATGCCTCCGCCCATGCCCTTCGTGCCCTTTGGCGTCGAATCAGCAAGGCCGAGCACCGAGTCATCGAGGAGCGATGATGGCTTCGACGACGAGCCGCCCTTCGAGGAAGCGGGCGACGACATGCCTGGGCCGCTGTCCGCGAGACCGATTGGTCCGCCACCAGCGGTCGAGTCTTCAAGAAGACCGAAGCCAGCACCGCTGTCACCCGCGCCGTTCTTCATCGCGAGGATTTCAACTTCCTCGACGCGGAACTTGGCTTGCCCCTCGTGCTGCACGCGCGTGAGCTTGCCCGAGTCGGCGGTCTGGTTGACCTTGTCAACGTTCCAGCCAAGGCGCTTCGCGGTTTCTTCGAGGGTGTAGAACGACTTCGTGGCCATGTGCGACTCCGGTTGGCGGGAGCGTGTCCCGCGAAGTTCCGTACGCTACCCGTCTCGGGCAAACCTCGCAAGGTTGCGAGCGAGGGTGCTCGGCAAGATTGAAATACGTTTCGGAGGGCCTACTTGGCCCGCGTGATGGCGAAAAAGAGCAGAAAACCTCCTGTAGCCGCTCGCGTTCAGGCTCAGTCGGGCCGCGCACGCTCGGGGTCGCGTGATGCCAACGTGCCGAAACTCTTGGAAGCGTGGTTTCAAACCGCCGCGCGCGACCTTCCGTGGCGCCGGACCCGCGACGGGTATCGCGCCCTCGTGAGCGAACTGATGCTCCAACAGACGCAGGTCTCGCGGGTCGTCGAGAAGTTTGAGCCGTTCATCGCGCGTTTCCCGACGCCCGCGGCGTTGGCGGAGGCGTCGGAAGACGAGGTCCTCGCCGCGTGGCAGGGGCTCGGCTACTACCGACGGGCGCGCCTCCTCCATGCGGCGGCGAAGGCGGTAGTTGCGCGGCATGATGGCGAGGTGCCGTCAGATGCGGAGGCGCTGCGCGCGCTGCCCGGGGTCGGCCGCTACACGTCGGGCGCGGTCGCCTCGATCGTGTTCGGGGCGCGCGCGCCGATCGTCGATGGCAATGTCGCGCGCGTGTTTCAAAGGCTCGAGGCGCGCGAAGGCAGCGCGAGCGACGCGGCGGTGCAGGCCTGGGCGTGGGAGCGGGCGGAGGCGTTTGTCGCGGCGGCGCGGGCGCCGGGTGTCGCGAACGAGGCGCTGATGGAACTTGGTGCAACGGTCTGCACGCCTGCGGCGCCGCGCTGCCCCGCGTGTCCGTTGCGCGCGGCTTGCCGGGCGCATGCCGAGGTGCGCGTCGATGAAATTCCCGCGCCGAAGACGCGGGTCGCGCGCAAGGACCTTGTGCTAGTCACCGCGTGCGTTCGTCGCGCGGATGGTGCGGTGTTACTCGAGCAGCGTCCGCGCGGCGGTCTGTGGGGCGGGCTCTGGCAGCCACCGACCGTTGAAAGCGCGGATGGCGCAGAACTCTCGCCGCGCGCTGCGGCGGAACTCCTGCAACTGCCGTCATCGGTTGCGCTTCAGGCGCGAGGCGAGGAGCCGTTTCTCACGACGCACCGCGCGGTGCGCTTCATGGTCTTCGCTGCGGTCTTGCGCGGTGCAGCCACGGGGCTTTCTACAGGGCTCTCCAATTCTCTCGCCAATTCTCTCGCCAATTCTCTCACCACGCGCGGCCGCGTCTGGGTCAAGCCCGATGAACTCGCGAACTACGCGCTTTCGAACGCCGCGAAGAAAGTCCTCGCGCGCGGCGGGTGAGTGGGGGGCGGCGGGTGCCACTCGCGCCGAGCGCTGTGCGCAGCGAAGCGTTCACTTCAAACCGCAGCTGCGGCGAACATCCCTCAAACTCCGCGCGCGCGCTCAACTCCCGCGCTCAACTCTTGCACGCACGCTCGAGCATCGCCGCGGCGCGCAAGAGCGTTTCTTCCGCGAACGCTGGCGCTTGCAGTTGAAGACCGACAGGGAGCTGCACGCCGCCTTCCTCCGCGAAGCCGCCGTTGAACGAAATCCCCGGGATTCCAGCGATATTCGTGTTCACGGTGTAGACGTCGCAGAGGTACATCGAGAGCGGATCCGACTTCCCGCCGAAGGGGAACGCGACGACCGGCGACGTCGGGCCGAGCACGACGTCGCACTTCTCAAACGCGCGGTCGAACTCCTCTTTGATGAGCCGCCGCGCCTGCAGCGCGCGCTTGTAGTACGCGTCGTAGTAGCCGGAGCTGAGCACGTACGTTCCGAGCAGAATGCGGCGCTGCACTTCGGGGCCGAAGCCCTCCGCGCGCGATTTCGAATAAAGGGCCTCGAGATCTTCACCGGGCGCGAGTTTCGCGCGATGTCCGTAGCGAATGCCGTCGTACCGCGCGAGATTCGACGACGCTTCTGCCGGCGCGATGACGTAGTAGGTCGAGATGCCGATGTCGGTCAACGGAAGATCGACGTCGACGATCTCCGCGCCGAGCGCCTTCGCCGCAGCGAGTGCGCGATCCAGTACAGCCGCAACACCAGGCGCATTCGCGCTCGATCGGTATTCACGCGGCACGCCAATACGCAATTTCGGAAGCGGCTCCGCGACCTTCGCGGCGAGCGGCGCACACTCGGCGTCGGCACTTGTCGAATCGAGTTCGTCGCGACCGACGATCGCGTCGTAGACGAGCGCCGCATCCGCCACCGAATGCGCGAACGGTCCGATTTGGTCGAGGCTTGAACCGAACGCAACAAGTCCGTAGCGCGACACGCGGCCGTAGGTCGGCTTGAAACCCACGCAGCCGCAGAGCGCTGCGGGTTGTCGAATGGAGCCGCCAGTATCCGAGCCAAGCGACGCATCGCAGAAACCAGCAGCGACCGCAGCCGCGCTTCCGCCGGAACTTCCGCCCGGAACGCGCGCGGTATCCCACGGATTTCGCGTCGCGCCGAACGCGCTGTTCTCGGTCGAAGAACCCATCGCGAACTCGTCGAGGTTCGTCTTTCCAATGAAAATCGCACCCGCCGCGCGCAAGCGTTCAATCACCGTCGCATCGAACGGCGAGCGGTAGTTCGCGAGCATCTTCGACGAGCATGTCGTCTTGCCCTCGCGCATCACGATGTTGTCTTTGATCGCAATGACCGCGCCCGCGAGCGGCAAGTCTTGACCGCGACCGGCCTTCACTTGAGCGTCCACCGCATCGGCAGCGGCGCGCGCGGCGTCGGCGTGGATCTCGTTGAAGGCGTGAATCGCGCCATCATGCGCGGCGATCCGCGCGAGGAAGTGATCCACGCGGCTTCGTGCGGTCGTGCGACCCGCGCGCACATCCGCGCAGATTTCAACGAGCGGCTTCGCGGCAGAAGCGACCAAACTTGGCGACAGATTCTCGGCAGCACTCACGCGCCACCTCCTTCGCCGAGAACCTTCGGAACAGCGAGATAGCGGTCCTCAACCGCCGGCGCGTTCTTCAACAGTTCCTCGACGGGCATGCACGCCTTTGGCTCATCGGCGCCGAGGCGATTCACGATTTTCATCGGATGCGCCATCGGTTCGACGCCCTCGGTTGGAAGCGCTTGGAGTTTCGCGATGTGGCCAAGAATCGAACTCAACTGCGTCCGAACTTGACCCACCTGCGAATCCGGCAAACTCAGCCGCGAGAGTTTCGCAATCTTCTTGATGTCAGCGTCTGTCAAAGCTTCAGCCATGCTCCGAAAGGTAGCAGACACGCGGTTGGCAAGAGGCCTTGACCTATACTCTTCCCCTTCATGACTTCGTCCGCCAGCACGCCCCGTCCCATCGCTCGAGTTCTCGCGTTCTTTCTGCGGGTCGCGCTTGCACTGACGTTCGTCGGAATCGGTGTGGGTATCTACGCGTGGCTTTACAACACGCGCCCGCAACCGCCGGCGAGCGATCCGTCGCAAACGGGTCGGCTGCGGCTTGTCGTCTCCGAGCCGATCACGCAGGCGGTTGGTCGACGATTTCGCGCGTTCGGGCAAGCGCGCGCGCTTGATGCGGCGGACGTGCCCGCGCGGGTTTCCGCGACGGTTGCCACCGCGCATCCGAATTACCGCGAAGGCGCGACGGTCGAAGCGGGTGAGCCGCTCGTGACGCTCGATGAGAGCGACTTTCGTCGGCAACTCAACATTTCGGAAGAAGCGATCAAGGGAATCGACGCGCAACTCTCGATGTTGGCGCTTGACGAGAGTTCGCTCCGTCGCGCGCTTGAACTCGCGGAAGAAGATGCGCAGATGGCAACGAACGATCTCGAGCGCGTGCGGAAAGCCGCGTCGCAAGACGCCGCCGTTGCGCGCGAAGTCGATCGTGCACGCGGCGCTGCGATTCTTTCGGAGCGTGCGTTGATTGCGGCACGCGACGCATCGCAGAAGTTGCCGCTCCAACGGGCGGCGTTGCTCGCTGAAAGAGCGCGCCAAGAGGCAGCGCGCGACCTCGCGCGTCTGTCCCTCGAGCGCTCGGTGGTGCGAGCTCCGATGGCGGGCGTCGTGCAGACCGCGCCGCTTGATCCGGGCGAAATGGCCGCTGCTGGCGCGCTCGTCGCGCGCATCGTTGATCCGCGCCAACTTGAGATTCCGATCTTGCTCCCCGCGCAGGCGCGTCCGTTCATTCGCGTTGGCGATCGTGTTTCGCTTCGCGCTGATCGCGCGGGTGCAACGAGCGTCGAAGCGCGTGTCGCGCGCATCGCACCTGAAGATGATGCTTCCACGCGCACGATGACGGTGTACGCCGAAGCGTCGGGCAGCGACGCGATCGCGCCAGGTTCTTTCGTCGAGGCCGAAGTTGCCGCAAGCGACGCACGCCCGCGCACACTTGTTCCTCGTCGCGCGATCAGCGGCGGGCGCATTCTCGTGGTGCGCGATGGCCTCGCGCGCGGCGTGCCTGTTGAAGTCGAGTTCGGGTTCTCCGGCCAACTCGCGCCGACGCTTCCCGACACCGAGTGGATCGTGCTCAAAGAACCGTTGCCCACCGACGCACTCGTGGTGCTTGATGGTTCGCGCCGCATTCGTGAAGGCGCACCAGTCGTTCCCGTTCGCACTGGCGAAGTTGGGTTGAAGCCCGACACCAACGCCCCCTGACGGAGACGATCTATGGACTTCATCACGTTTGGCGTCAAACGCCCCGTCTTCGGCAGTCTTTTGATGTGGTTCCTCGTCGTCGGAGGAGTCGCCGCGCTGCTCTTGATGCGCCGCGAATTTTTCCCGGCGGTTGAGCCTGAAGCCGCGCGCATCGCGATCATCTATCCAGGTGCGAGCCCTGCCGAAGTCGAAGAGGCGATGGCGCGCAAGATCGAGGACGTCGTCATCGACGTCGAAGGCGCACGCAAGGTTTCGTCGAACCTCGTCGAGGGCGGCGGTGGCATCGTCGTCGAGTTCGATGATGGCGCCGACATCAACCAAGGCATCGAAGACATTCGCATCGCGATCGACTCGCTGCAAGATCTTCCCGCCGATGCGGAACGCATCCGCGTGACCGAACTCAAGCCGAATTTCCCCGTGATGATCGTCACGCTGTTCGGCGACGCGGGTGAAGAAGCGCTCAAGCGCGCGGCGCGGCAAGTGGGCGATGAACTCCGCACGCTGCCTGGGATGGGAACACTCGTTCTCACCGGCGCACGGCCGTATGAAATTCGCGTCGATGTCGATCGCGCGGCTCTCGCGCGGCACGGACTGCGGCTCTCGCAAGTGGCCGATGTCGTGCAGGCGTGGATGGCGGAAGTGCCATCGGGCACGATGCGCACCGGCGGCACGAATGTTGGCGTCCGCACACTCGGTGCGGCCGAGCGCGCGGATGCGATTCGCGCGATTCCGCTGAAAGCGACGTCAGGCGGTCAAGTTGTTGCGGTTGGCGACGTCGCGAAGGTCGTCGAGAGCTTCGCGGACGAGCAAGTTGTGCGTCGCTACAACGGTAAGCCCGCGACGAGTCTCGTCATCTTCAAAGGTCCCGATGAAGACGCGGTGCGCATCGCAGAAATGGTGCGCGGGTATGTCGCGGCGCGCAACGGCGAAGCGCTTCAACCGGCGAGCGTTTGGAATCGACTGACTGGGCTTCTCAACGGTTCTGATCGCGAACGCGGCTACACGCTCGGCGAAGCAGCGAACCGCAACAACCCGCTGCCATGCGCGATCGCGGGACACAACGATCTCGCGCGCATCATCGAAGGTCGCCTCGATCTCCTCACGAACGACGCGCTGCAGGGCTCTGTGCTCGTGTTGATCGTGATGGTCCTCTTCATGAATGTCCGCGCCGCGTGGTGGGTGATGTCGGGCATTTTCGTCTCGATCGGATGCACGGCACTCACGATGTGGCTGCTCGGCGTCACGCTGAACCTCGTCACGATGTTCGGACTGCTCATCGTTGTCGGCATGCTGGCCGACGATGCGATCGTCGTTGCCGACATCATCATGCAGCGTGCTCAAGGTGGTCGCGATCCCGGGAAAGCCGCGATCGAAGGTACGAAGAGCGTCTTCTGGCCGATCGTCACCAACGCGACCACGATCATTCTCGCGTTCCTGCCGCTCGCGTACATCGCGGGTCGCATGGGCGATCTCTTGTCCGCGCTGCCGATTGTGGCCGCCGTCGCGCTTGGCTCGAGTGTCGTCGAGACGATGGTCATTCTTCCCGCGCACATGGCGCACGCCATTCACGGCATGCGCGAACGTCGTGCGAACTGGCTCGCACGAACGTGGGGCCGCTTCGAGAATTGGCGCGAAGATCACTTCGTTCCCTCGGTGCAACGCGCGTATCTGCGCTTTGCGCGCTATTGCGTGCGACATCGCTACGCCGCTACGGGCCTCACGCTTGGCGTGCTCATCGCGAGCCTCGGTTTGATTGCTGGTGGACGCTTACCGTTTGTGTTCCTTCCGGCGGAAGACACCGAAACGGTCATCGTCGACATTCGTCTGCCGATTGGCTCCACGCAAGATGCGACGGCGGCGGTGGTGCGCCGCTTCGAAGATGCGCTCAAGGGCCCCGCGGAAATCAGTGGCTACTCTTCGATTCTGGGTCAAAGCACGAACTTTGAAACGGGGCAACCTGACGCCAACGCCGCACATATCGCGCAGATTTTCGTCGAGCTCTATCCCGTCGAAACGCGCTCGCGTGATTCGGGCACGGTGATGAATGAAGTGCGCGCAGCGATTGGCTCCGTCGATGAAGCAGAGAGCGTGACATACTCTGAGATTTCTGGCGGCCCCGCGGGCGCGGACATCACCTACCAGATTCGTTCGGACGACCCCGTCCTTGCGCGCGCGGCGGCAGATCGATTGAAGACCGCGCTTGCCCGCTTTGAGGGCGTTTACTCGATCAACGACGACGACTTCAGCACGCAGCGTGAGTTGCAAGTGAAACTTCGTGAAGGCGCTGCTGCGATGGGACTGAACACCGTCGATGTCGCGCGGCAAGTGCGCGGCATTCTCTTCGGCCTCGACGCGCACACCTATTCGGCTGATCGTGAAGATATCGATGTGCGCGTTCGCCTCGATGAAGCCTCGCGCGCACGCATCGACTCGGTGACGGATCTGTGGATCGCGACGCCAGCAGGTGGCCGCGTGCCGCTCGCGGAAGTTGCAGATGTCACCGAAGACAACGCGTACGCCGCGGTGAAGCGCGTCGATCGACAGCGCGCGATCACCGTCACCGCAGATTGCGGCGCGGGCACGATTCCTGAAGACATCACGCGCGCGCTCGCGCCCGAACTCGCGGCGATTCAGCGTGATATGCCCGGCATCGATATCGGCGAAGCGGGTCGACAGAAAGATCTCGCGGATGCGTTTAACTCGCTGCCATACGCGTTTGCTGCGGCGCTCGTACTGATTTACGTCGTGCTCGCGTGGCTCTTCGGTACGTACACGCAACCGCTCGCGGTGATGATTGCGATTCCGTTCGGCCTCATCGGCGTTGTGTGGGGCCACATGGTGATGGGCTACGAACTCACGTTCCTCTCGCTCATCGGCACGGTCGCGCTTTCAGGCATCGTCGTGAACAACTCGCTGATTCTGGTTGAATTCGCGAACGAGCGCATGCGCGATGGCGAGAGTCATGAAGAGGCGCTCCTGAACTCGGGCGCGTCGCGACTTCGTCCGATTTTGCTGACGACGGGTACGACGATCTTCGGGATTCTTCCGCTGCTCCTCGAGGAGTCGTTCCAAGCGCGCTTCCTGATCCCGATGGGGATTTCGATCGCAGCTGGGCTGCTCTCCGCAACGATTCTCACGCTCATCATTCTGCCGGCCAATCTCATGATCATCGACGACGTGCTGGGATTCGTTCGTCGGCTCTGGCACGGCGACCGTGGCGCAGGCAAGCACGGTGAACAGGACGCTCACGAGCCGACAGTACACTCGGCACCATGAGGATCGCATGAGGATCGCAGGCATTCCGAAGGACATGGTCGTGGTCGGTGTCGACCTCGGTGGAACCAACATGCAAATCGGCGTTGTGAACGCCGAGGGCAGAGTTGTCGGTCGCGCGAAGCGCAAGACGAAGGCGCACGAAGGGCGCGACGAAGTGATTCGTCGACTCTGCGAAGGCGTCGGTCGTGCGCTCGATGATGGCCGCGTGCCGCGCGAGAAACTCTTCGCTGTGGGAGTCGGTGCGCCGAGCGCGGTCGATTTCGAGAAGGGCCTCGTGATCAAGGCAGGCAATCTCGGCTGGGAAAACGTGCCGCTCCGCGAGATGCTTGCGAAGGAGCTGCGCGTACCCGTGGCACTCGACAACGACGTGAATGTCGCCGCGTGGGGCGAACTGCAACTTGGCGCAGCGCGCGGGCGCTCGAACGTCCTCGCGGTTTGGGTTGGGACGGGCGTTGGTGCGGGGCTTGTGCTCGGCGGCGGTCTCTGGCGCGGTCCGCGACACACCGCTGGTGAAATTGGGCACGTCATTCTCTTCCCCGCCGGACAGCCTGGCTTCATGACCGTTGAAGACATTTGCTCGCGCACGGGCATCGTGAACGCGATTCGTCGGCTGCTTCCGATGCACCCTGAGTCAATCCTTCACAAGTTGATCGCGGAGAAACTTGGCGAGAAGGACGGCGAGAAAGGGGAGAAGGGCGGCGAGCGCGGGATCGATGCGGCGCTCGGCTCGTCGACGATCGCGCGCGCCTACGAGCGGGAAGACGAACTCGCGCGCAAGGTTGTCGATCGAAGTGCTGAGTTTCTCGGCATCGCGATTGCGAATGTCGTCACGATGCTGTCGATTGACTGTGTCGTCCTTGGCGGCGGCGTGACCGAAGCGCTCGGCGAGGCGTATGTCTCGAAGGT
>JAIYCA010000312.1 GCA_027488265.1 Planctomycetaceae bacterium | reverse complement strand
TCGCACTGTTGGACGACATGCGGACCGCACGCGAGGTCACCGAGTAGTGAGGAGGGTTTGGGGGCCGCAAGGCCACGGTGGAGGGAACACCGAAAGACCAAACAGAGGCCAACGCCATTGAATCGAAGCGTTGCGACTGGACATCGCGGCGCACCAATGCCCGAAACCGTTACGAACCCGCGCAAGCGGGTTCGTTCATTTTTCAATCCGCGCAGGCGGGTTCGTTCACCGTCCAACGCTTCGCGCTCGACTCGGGCCAGCCAACGCAATGGGGCTGGCTTCGACGGCGGGGCGGTTCTGCGTCCCGGCGCGGCACCAACTTCATGGTGTCATCGACGGGTCGACGTCTTTTGATCGTTCCGCGGAAACAGAGTGTGCGTTTATGAGATCGCTGGGTACATTGCGCGCGGCAGGGGGCTGAGAGTCCAGCAATCAAGGACCCAGCAATGAAGGACGAGGAGCCACCATGACTGAAGCGCACGAACCGAACGTCAAAGCGGTCACGCAGGGAGCAGCGCTCGGGCGAGCAGGCCAACTCCCAGGATCGGACGACGAGGACGTGGGATCGCCACTGTTCGAGGGTTTTCGATCGAAGCCGCAGACGCGCGTCCGTTGGTTCCAGTGGCCGTTCACCCTCGCGGGCTGGATCTTCATGATCCTCGGTGCGCTTGCCGTACCTTCTTGGGTCATGGCACTCGCAAACTCGCGGGGCAGAGGCACGAATCTCGCGTCCAGCTTCGTATCCGCGCTGCTCGCGATGTTCGTCTTCCTGCTGTTGGGTTCCATGATCCTAATGCTCGGCCGCGCGCTTCGTGCGATCGAGCAGCGCCTCGAGCGCATCGAGGGCATGGTGGGGCGGCGCTGACCGCCGGTCCCCGGGAACCGACGGAGGATCCCTCGAACTCGCACGTCGTGACCGCTGCGCGTACCTTTCGCGCGTGCATCGTCGATCAGGGCCCGAGACATCGCCAACCGCTGAGCGTGCGCATCTCCATGCGCTCGATACCCAGCGCGCACGGGGTGGAGTTTCTCGGCGCAAAGCGCTCGGTGCGCACTACACACCACCGGCGCTTGTTGATCATCTGATTCACGAAGCACTGCACGGCGTTCGCGCGCTGAAGGAGTTGGGCTCTTTCCTCGATCCTGCGTGTGGATCGGGGAATTTCTTGGTCGCGATGACGAAGGAGTGGGCGCGCCGGACGAAAGAGCCCATCGCGTCTGTGCTGGCGGATCGCGTGTACGGCATTGATGTTGACAGCGAAGCAGTGCGGCTCGCGCGCGAAGCGCTGCTGGCACTCTTACCCGCGCGCACGAGTACCAAGGTGCGGGAGCGGGTCGCGCAGGCACTTGGGTCGCATGTGATCAAAGGCGACGCACTGGATGCTGAGGTTCGCGCGCGCCTTGGCGTTTGCGAGTTTGGCATGGTGCTTGGGAATCCGCCGTTTCTCAGCCAGTTGAAGCGGGGGACTGCTGCATCGCGTTCGCGCGCGCGCACCGTTTCGGTCGCGACGCACGGCGCGGTACGACGTTACGCCGACGGGGCAACCGCGTTTCTTCTTGTTGGGCTTGAGTGTTTGAAGCCGCGCGGACGACTTGCATTTGTCATGCCAATTTCGTTCTTGTCCGCTGGTGACGCAGGGGCCGCGCGAGTGCGCGCGCTAGAAATCGCAGGATTGAGAGCGATCTGGTCGGCACATGAAGGTTTTTTCACCGACGCGAACGTGCGCGTTTGCGGCGTGGTCTTGGAACGCGACGGCAGTTCGCGCGGCCGAGGCTCGACGAAGTCAAGGCGCGAGAAGTCGACATCGGTGCGGCGATCGTTTGGAGCGGAGTTCGAACCACTACCGTCGTGCGAATGGTCGCCGAGTGCGCGAGATTTGACGTGGTCGCCACTCCTCGCAGAAGCGTTTGGCGCGCCACGCGCCGCGATGCAGATGACGGAATGCGAACCACTCGGGAGCTTCGCCTCGGCAACAGCCGACTTTCGCGATCAGTACTACGGTTTGCAGTCAGCGTTGATCGAAGATCCGCGTGCAGTTGCGCCTCTCGTGACGACCAAACACATTGACTTCGCGTGCAATCGATGGGGTGTCTGTGATGTGCGCATCTTTCGAAACACGCGGCGGCACCCAGCGATCGATCTCGACGCGTTGTCCGAACAGCCGAAGATGCGCGCATGGCTCGAGCAGCGGCGCACGCCGAAGGTACTCGTCGCCACACAGACGAAGATCATGGAGGCGTGGGTCGATGAGGAAGGGCTCGCGGTACCGCTCGTGCCTCTTCTGACGGTGCAGCCTCATCGCGCGGCGGATCTCTGGAAAGTCGCGGCGGCGATCGCGTCGCCAGTGGTCGCGGCGCGCGCGGTCGCGCTCTACGCAGGAAGTGCCCTCAGTTCGGGTGCAATCAAGTTGTCCGCGAAACAACTCCTCGCGATGCCGGCTCCTCGTGATCTTGCGCTCTGGGGCGAAAGCGCGCGGATCTTTCGGCAGATCTCGCGAGAGCGCGTCGAGGTAAAGCGCGCG
>JAIYCA010000101.1 GCA_027488265.1 Planctomycetaceae bacterium | reverse complement strand
GGCCATCCACATCGTGAAGCCGTACGAGTTGTGATCGCGACCCGTGCCTTCGCCGTACTCGGCCGTCGGTTGTCGGCCGAACTCGCCGCCCCAAATCACGAGTGTTTCATCGAGCAAACCGCGCCGCTTCAGGTCCTTGAGCAATCCCGCGACTGGCTTGTCGGTGCGACCCGCGTGGAAATCGTGGTTCTTCTTGAGGTCGCCGTGCGCATCCCACGATTCGTCGTTGTGACCGCCGCCCGAGTAGATCTGCACGAAGCGCACGCCACGCTCGACAAGTCGCCGCGCAAGCAAACACTTGTTGCCGAACTCACGCGTTTGCTCTTGGTCGCAACCGTAGAGCTCGCGTGTCTCAGCGGATTCCAAAGACATGTCGACCGCTTCCGGCGCCGTCGATTGCATGCGATACGCGAGTTCGTAACTCTCGATGCGGCTCTCAAGTTCGCTGTTGCCGCTGCGGAGAAGCGCGTGGCGCGTGTTCCACATCTTGAGGCGATCGAGCATCGCGCGTTGATGCGTGTCGGTGCGACCCTCAGGGTTCGCGAGATCAAGAATCGGCGGGCCTTCGCCGCGCAACACCGTGCCTTGGTACATCGCAGGCATGTAGCCGCTCGACCAATTCTTCGCGCCCGAAATCGGACCACCCGCTGAATCGAGCATCACGACGAAGCCGGGCAAATTCTGATTCACCGTGCCGAGGCCGTAATTCACCCATGAACCCATCGATGGTCCGCCGAGGAGACGCCCCGAATTCATCATGAGCATCGCGGAGCCGTGAATCGGGCTCTCGGCGTACATGCTCTTGATGAACGCGATGTCATCGACGCAGGTCGCCACGTGTGGGAAGAGATCGCTCACCCATGCGCCGCATTCGCCGTATTGACGGAACTTCCACTTCGGCCCGACGACGCGACCTTCGTTCTTGTCGCCGCCGCGGCCCTTCGTTTTCACCTTGATCGTTTTGCCGTCGTGCTTGTAGAGCTCGGGCTTGTAGTCGAACGTGTCGACGTGGCTCGGGCCGCCGTAGCAGAAGATGAAGATGACGCTCTTCGCTTTGCCTGGCAGCATCGTTGGCTTGGGGGCCATGGGACTATTGATGGGACTATTGATGGGACTCGCGAGGCCACCTGCGGGACGCGCGAGCGGCGTCGCGCCATCGAACGCGAACGCTTGGCGCTCGAGAAAGCCTTCTTTCGACAGCATTCCCGCGAGCGCGACGGAGGTGAATGCACCGCCGGCTTGCCAGAGAAACTCGCGGCGCGTGCGGCCGCAGAAGGTGTTCGCGGGTCGTTCGAGTGGGTTGCTCATGTGGGTTCCTCAGGCAGACGTCTTCACGCGGGCGTCCTTCACACTTGACTTCAAACCTGACTTCAAACCTGACTTCAAACCTGACCTCAAACCTGGCTTCACATCAATCGATGTAGAGAAACTCGTTCATGTTGAAGAGCACGAGACAGAGGCTGTCGAGTGCCTTCGCATCGTCCAAACCTTCGCGCGCCTTCAATTCAGCAAGGAACGCGATCGCTTCGTCGATCTCGCGCGCGTCGGGCGCACGGCCGCTTGTGAGTCGTCGGCCGAGCGCAATCTGCGCGCGCACGTCACCGGGATGCTCGCGTTCGAGGCGCCGCGCGAGTTTCGCGGCTTCCTCGTTCGTGAGATCGCCGTTCATCATCGAGAGCGACTGGGTTGGCACGACCGTTGCGAAGCGCTCAGGACACGGGCTGTCGAGATCGGCAAGGTCAAACGACGAAAGCAGCGGATGCTGCAGCGATCGCTTCAGCTTGATGTAGAGACTTCGGCGCGTCCACGATTCTTCGGGCGTGAGCGGCCACACTTCATTCGGACGCGAACTCGTTTCAAGCACTTCGCGCGGCATCGGCGGCAACACCGGCGGGCCACCAACGGCAGCGTTGAACGTGCCATTCGCGACCAGCATCGCGTCGCGCAATTCTTCGGCGGTGAGTCGACGCATGCGGAAACGCGTCAAGAGCTCGTTCGGCGCATCCTTCGCGAGCGCTTCTTCCGATGGCACGCTCGACATGCGATACGCGCTTGAAAGCATGATCTCGCGATGCATCGCCTTCAAACTGCCGCCGTGTGCGAGCAGGCGCACGGCGAGATGGTCGAGAAGCTCTGGGTTCGTCGGCGGTTCGCCGAATCGGCCGAAATCGTTCGGCGTCGGCACGATGCCATCGTTGAAGTGATGCTGCCACACTCGATTCGCGATCGTGCGCCACGCGAGTGCGTTGCGCGGATCGACGATCCAGTCGGCGAGTGCGAGTCGAAGGCCTGCGCTCTCACCGTGCGCGGGTTTCACCGCGGCGGCAGGTTCGAATCGCGCGGCGACAAGAGGCACCGCCGGCTCGACGACGTCGCCGAGTGCGTGTGGATTTCCGCGCTGCATGACGCGGGTTTCGCGCGGCGTACCGTGCTCACGCACCGCAAGCACCGTTTCGCCCTGCCAATCGGGTGGTCGAAGTGCCGCGAGTTGCGCGTGAAGTTCGTCGAAGCGCTTCGCCGCGTCGTCGCCCGCTTTCGCCGCGAGATCCGCGCGCACTGCCTCAGGGCGAGTGAGGCCGAACGCCATCGCGCGCACGTCGGCGTCGTCGAGCACACGGTCGTAGAAGCGCACTTCGTCGATGTCGCCGCTGAAGGCGCCGCCGCCTGGCAACATCGCGCCGATCGACAACTTGCGTGGCGCATCGAGACGCGCCTTCGAGCCGCGTGCGCGGTCGACAGGCGTGCCGTCCACAAAGAGTGTGATGTCGCCGGTCTTGCGGCTGCGCGTGAATGCAACGTGGTGCCAACGACCATCGTTGTGGCCAGGGCCCGACGACACGAAGGTCTCAGGATCGCCCGTGCCCGCACTGATGTAGCCGTTTGCGATGTACGACACACCGAAGTCGCGCACGATGCCCGGAATCTCGCCATCGACGAGGCCCTTCCCGAGGAACCAGCGTCGATCGCTGTCGCTGCCGCCGCCGACATCGGTCGAACGGAAGAAGAACGAGATCGTGAAGTCATCACCGATAGGGCGCTCGATCTCCACACGATCGTCGCCGCCGTCAAAGCGGAACGCACGACCGATGATGCCGTTCGCCTCAAAGCCCGCATCACGCACGCTCGCCGCGGTGCCGCCGGGGACCGCGTTCGCCGCAGTCGCCGACTTCGGATCTTCAAAGCGCAGATGCACGACGAGTCCTTCAGATGGCGCAGAGTCGGGGAACGCGTCGAGCGTCGCGCGGCCAGACTTCGCCTCAAGCGCGCGAATTTCGCCGACGAGCGCTTCGCGTCGCGCGATGTACGCGGCGATTTCCGCCTCGGGATCGGCGCGTCCAAAGTCGCGTCGCACCATGCGCAACACGTTGTCGGCTTCGATCGAGTTGAACGGCGACTCCTTGTAGGGCGCCACTCCCGCGAAAAACGCGGCGAATTGGTAGTACTCGCGAATGCGAATCGGATCGCCCTTGTGATCATGGCAGCGCGCGCAATTCATCGCGATGCCGAGGAACGTGCGCGCCGTCGTATCGACGATGCCGTCCATGTCGTCGGCCAGCGCCTGCTTCAAGTCAGGCACTTCGTCGTCCCAAAGCCCGAGTCGGTAGAAGCCCGTCGCGACAAGCGTGTCGAAATCGCGATCGGGAAGTTCGTCGCCAGCGATCTGCGCGCGGACAAACCGCGGGTACGGCATGTCGGAGTTGAACGCGCGCACCACGAAATCGCGGTACTTCCAAGCGGCTTCCTTGTCGCTATCGCGCTCGAAACCGTTGGTGTCGGCGTAGCGGACGAGGTCGAGCCAGTGACGAGCCCACTTCTCGCCGTAGTGCGGGCTCGCGAGCAGCCGATCGACGAGCCGCTCATAGGCGTCCGGCGATTGGTCGGCGACAAACGCGTCGATTTCCGCAGGCGTCGGCGGCAAGCCCGTCAGGTCGAACGCGGCGCGTCGAATGAGCGCCACGCGATCGGCCTCGGGCGCTGGGCGCAGTCCCTTCGCTTCCATCTTCGCGAGGAGGAAGCGGTCGATGTCGCTTCGACACCATGCCGCGTCGCGCACGGCCGGCGCCGCAGGCGCGACGAGTTCCTTGTAGGCCCACCACGAATCGCGCGCGCTTTGCGCGCGTTTGATGATGGTCTCCTCGGCGAGGCCTTTCGGTTCGTGCGATTCAGACGCGGCCGACTCTTGCGAGGACTTCGCGGCGGCGGGAGCCTTCGCGTCATCGGCTGTGCTCGCTGCAACGGACGTCGACGCCGACGCAAGCAGCACCGCGACCGTGAGCGCCGACGCAGCGGTCGCAAACGCGGGCAGCGCGCGCGCGAGGGACGCTTGCACACGGTGCGATCGCGCTTCGTGTGATCGTGCGTGGAGCGAATCCAAGAGGCCAAGCAGGCGATGGCGCATTTCATCAAGGTAGCCGCAGACTGGTCGCCCTCCACGCGCGGTCTTCGCGGTTCGCTGAATTTCCGCGATGTGTGCGGCGCGCGATGGTTGGCGCGGATCGCCCCCGAGCAAAGTCTGAAGCGCGATCTTCCCGATATCCGCCGCATGACCCCGACCGAATCTCTGGCCGAATCTCTGGCCGACGGCTCCATACCCTCGTGGCTTTTCAGCCTTCTAGGTTGGATCCCTGCGATCGTCTTCCCCACCGGGACCGCGCTGCAACTCCTGCAGATTCTCCGGAACAAGCGCTCCGACGGCGTCTCCATCCCGGCGTGGTGCCTCTTTGCGACCGCGAACGTCTCGCTCTTCGTCTACACCGAGAAGTACACGGAGCTCGAGTCGATTCTCGGGACTCTCGGCACCGCGGCCCTCAATCTCTGCATCGTGGCGGCCGCACTTCGGTATCGACGGCCTCATTCAGAAAAGTTGGGCTGATCTCACCTATTGCTTGGAATACCCGGCCTCAGAACGCCACATTTGGGGACGCGTCCCTACGGCGCCCCTTGATGAGATGGCCGATCTTGTCGCTCCGGTGCCCATCACCCTTCGCTCCTCGCACTCCACCACGCACTTCCCCGCACTCGCCCAGACTCACCATGCCCGTCCGAAAACTCCACGCCCTCGCTGCTGTGCCCTGCTCGCTCGTGCTCGCCGCCGCGCGTCGTCGCGATGCGCTCCTTCGTGAACGCACGATTGGGCGCACGCTTGGAAAAGACGGCGGACGATTTGGCGGACGCGGCCGCTTGCCCTCCTTGGCCATTTTGAGCGCCGTCGCGGGACTTTCGAGTGCCAGTCTTTCCACCGGATGTGTTGCCGTCGGAGGTTCGCGCAAGTGCGAACCGCCAACGCTCGGCAAGCAACTCATCGACTTGAAAGCCGCGCGCGACGCGGGCGCACTGACCGAGGCTGAGTACGACGCGGCCAAGTCGCGGATGCTCGCGGGCGAGAAGACGAGCGAGAAGACTGGCGAGAATACTGGCGACAAATCTGGCGAGAAGTGACACTCGTCTCAACCGCGCCGACGCAGCCGGTGCTCTTTTTCGATCGCAGTCCGAAGCGTCTGGTCGAGTGCGTCGCAATCGACCGGCTTTCGTACGAATGCGCACATCCCCGCTTGCGCACCCGCGCGTTCCGAGGCCTCATCCAAGAAACCCGTGCAGCACACGATCGGCATTTCGAAGCCGCGCTTGCGGATTTCGCGCGCCATTTCGATGCCGTTCATACCTGGCATCGTCAAATCGGTGAGCACGATGTCGGGAAGCCAACCACTTGAAAGTTGCGCAAGCGCCGCCGACGCATCTCGACACGCGGTGACCGCGTATCCGAGCGATTCCAACACTTCGCGCACGACTTCGAGCACCGCCGCGTCGTCATCGACAAAGAGCACCTTTGGCGACGCTTCGAGGGCATTCGTGACGGGAGCCGAGGTGGAAGCCGTGCGCGCCGCTTCCGATCCGAGCGCACTGCGATCGCTCGAGACGCCCGCCGACTCGACCGCAAAAGCCGCAAAACCCGCAACGCCAGCGTTCGTTTTCGCGTCGGTCGGAACGCGCGGAAGCAGCATCTCGATCGTCGCGCCATCCTGCAGCGCGATCGTTCCGCCCATCTCCGCGATCACGCGGCGAAGTTCGCCCGTCTCTTCGCCACGCATGAGCGCGCCCATGACAAAATCGGCGAGCGTGTTGTCGAACTCACACGCGATGCGCACGAAGTCACGGCCGTCATGCGCGGCTTGCTCGACGACCATTCGCAACGCACTCGGCGTAGAGCGATCCACGCGATCGCGATGTGCAGCGATCGCCGAGAGACCGAGCGCGAGCAGCACGTGGCGTAGTTGCGCGGGATCGCCGAGAATGCAGCCAGAATCCGCGTCGATCGACGTCGTGATACTGAAGGAGTTCGGCGCACCATTTCGTACGTGATGCGAGACTTCAATCGCAATATCTGCGACATGGACGAGGTCGATCAATCGATCGCGCTGCCTTGAAATCGCGAGAACTTGCTCCACGAGTTCGCTCGCACGGCGCGCCGCGACCCGCATCTCGCCAAGCACTTGTCGCGCACGATCGTCGAGCCCCGGCGAACGTTCGAGCATTTCGGTGTAGAGCAAAATCGGCCAAAGTTGTTGGCTGAAATCCTGCGCGACTCCCGATGCGAGTCTTCCAACCGCATCCACTTTTTGTTGATGCGCGACAGCCTTCGCCAGTCGCTCACGCGCAATCGCTGCGCCAAATGCGCGCGCCAACGCACGCAATGCTGAACGCTCTGCGCGATCGATGAGCCGTACGACGCCTGGCTTCGGCTCATAGGCAATGACACCCCAGAGCATGGACTCGACAATCACCGGCTTCAGCAACAACGCAGGACCGCCGTCGTTCGGATCGACGAAAATCCCACGATCGTTCGCGAGATCCGCCCGCTCTTGCGCACTCAAACTGCGAATGCGGGCGCCGCGCAGCCAAGGAAACCCGAACGTCGGTTGCCACGCGAATTCGAGCGGTTCGGTCGTGCTCTGTGCGTTCGGCGCAGAGGTCTTG
>JAIYCA010000405.1 GCA_027488265.1 Planctomycetaceae bacterium | reverse complement strand
TTCCTGTTTCGAACGTCGGTGGCGCCATGAAGACGCTCGCCGACGCTGAGCGCACGATTCAAGAGTTCGCGGATCGTCGTGACCAGCTCGACTTTGCCGTCGATGGAATGGTCGTGCGCATCGACCGCTTCGATGAACAGAAACGCCTCGGTTTTACGGCGAAAAGCCCGCGTTGGGCTGTCGCGTTCAAGTATCCGGCGGAACAGAAAGAGACGATTCTCGAGAAGGTCGATTGGCAAGTTGGGAAGGGCGGCACGATCACGCCGCGCGCGACGATGATGCCCGTCTTCGTCGCGGGTTCAACCGTCAAGCACGCGACACTTCACAACATCGAGGAGATTCAGCGTCGCGACCTTCGCATTGGTGATCACGTCATCGTCGAGAAGGCGGGTGAGATCATTCCGCAAGTGGTGCGGGCGCTCGTCGAGAAACGCACTGGGCTTGAGCAGCCCATCGAGCCGCCAACGAAGTGCCCAGTGTGCAACGGTGCGGTTGAGCGCGAGGGACCAAAGCTCTTCTGCACGAATTCCTCGTGTTCTGCGCGATTCCGCGAACGTCTCAAGTGGTTTGTCGGCCGCGATCAGATGAATGTCGACGGCATGGGCGAAGAAATTGTGGACGCGCTCGTTGACGCGGGCGTGGTCAAGGATTTCGCCGATGTGTTTCGTCTCGACGCGATGCTCGTCGCGCGCACACTTGCGAAGGGCGAGAAGGCCCTCGCGGAGATCGCGAAGAAAGGCCCTGGAAAGCGCGCGACCTCGTTGATTGAGAGCGCCGCGCACGCCGCAAAGGATCGAGGCTTGACGCGCGTACTCGCTGGGCTCGGCATCAAACATGTCGGGTCGAGCGCCGCCAAAACGCTCGCGCGTCGATATCGCACGGCGGATGAACTGCTCGCGGCAACAGAAACGGATCTCACGCTTCTCGATGATTTCGGCGAAGTCACCGCAAAGTCGGTTGCGGCGTGGCTTGCCTCTGACGAAGCGAAGCGCGTCTTCGCCGAACTCGCGGCCGTCGGCGTCGACTTGACGAGTCGTGAGCCGAAGCCGGTTGCTGCGGGCGCGAACGCGTTCGCTGGTCGAACATTCGTCGTCACAGGTACGCTCGCGCAGTTTGGTCGGACCGAAGTCACCGAACTCCTCGAACGCGCGGGCGCGAAGGTCGCGGGAAGCGTTTCGAAGAAGACTTCCGTGCTCATCGCCGGTGAAGAAGCGGGGAGCAAACTCACCAAAGCACAGGAACTCGGAGTCGAGATCTGGGATGAATCGCGTCTCGTCACCGAACTTTCGGCGGCGGGGCTCCGCTAAACTCCGCGCCCCGTGTCACAAGTTCTTCTCGGTGTCCGCAATCTCTCCGTCCGCATTGCGATTTTCGTTTTGCTCGCGGCGGTCCTCGTCTGGTTCCTCGGAGGTAGCCTCTTCCCGCGCGCGGACGAAATCGTCCGCGGCATGGTCGATGTTGGCCGCGCTGGCGAAGGAGCAGGTCGTGTTCGCCTCGTCGAAGTCGTGCATCCGCGCTCGACCCTTCCGAGCGAACGCGTGACATTCGCGGTCGAGGCGGAAGGTGAGGGCATCGCGTCGACGCTCGGCGATGGTTTCGAGCGCTGTACGACGCTCCCGACGATCGTCGAAGCGGGAAGCCTTGTTTCGGTTGCGGATCCAAGTGCGTATCGAACGGCGTACTTCGTCGCGCGACATGCGGGGAGCGATGCCTGGAACCTTTACGAAATCGGCGGCTACGCAGGTTGTCCGCGTGCGTTGCATGCGTACCCCGATCGCTTTGAAGCGGAGCGGCAGATCGCGCGGGCACAAGCTGGTCTGCCTGTGCAAGAGCCAGCGGTCGCCGCTGCGGCGCGCGATGCGGCGGTTCGCGCCGGAGATGCATCCGCTCCGTAACGATTCTGCAAGCGTGTGCATGGCCGCGCAACCGCGCGAGAGCAAGAGGATGACGCGATGAAGAACATCGAGTTCAAAAGCGAACTTCGCGACATCGAACTCGCGCGCGCAACGTGCCTCATCCTTGGTGCGCGTCGTGGCAGCGTCCTGCATCAGACCGATGAATACGTTGCGGTACCCGAAGGTCGCTTGAAGCGACGAAGTGAACGCGTCGAAGGCGAGCCAGGGACGCGCGTCACGTGGATTTGGTACGACCGCGCGGATCGCCTCGGACCACGCAGTTCGAGTTGGACGAAGCTCGACGATCGACAAGTTGAAGTTCGTTGGGCGAACCTCGATCGCACGGTCACGCGATTGATCGTGAAACGCCGCGAAGTGTGGCTGCTCGAGAACGTTCGCATTCATCTCGATGCCGTAGCCGGACTCGGCAAGTACCTCGAGTTCGATGCGGTTTGCGGCATTTCCGACGATCCTGCAGAAGCGAAATTGAAAGTGGAAACGTTGATCGAGAAGTTCCGCCCAGCACTCGGCGAACTCGTCAGCGGTTCGTATGCCGATCTCGCGTGAGCCTCGTCTTTGCGGGAATTGAACGGAGGATTCGGCAGGAGTTCATTCGGGCTGGTGACATTCCACACCATGCTTTGTCCATTGTTTCGCGGTCGAGTTTCCGCCGTGCGGCGTCGCTTCTCACATATCGCGCTCGTCGCACTTTCCATGTGCGCCGTGTGCGGGCCGCGAGCGGCGATGGCGAGTGCATCGACACAAGACGCGAAGGCGAGTTCCGCACAACGCACCGCCATCTGGAAACCATCGGCGGCAGACCTCGCCGATTTGTTGCGGGTGTACGTTCCGGAGTTGCCCGTCGATGCCGTAAGGTCTGCGGCGTACGCGTGTGCAGAGGACGCATCTCAACGCGCGGCAGCGGCGACGTCATCGACCAAAGAAGACGGAACGACGGACGAGAGTGCACGGAACTTCGATCGCGAGATTGCGAAGTGTTTGCTCGCACAATTCGAAATGGAATCGAGCGCTCGCGCTTCCCGTCTCGACGCGCTCGCGCAGGCGATCGAGCGACGGCGGATCTATCGACTCGTTGCGACGAACGCGCTCCTCATCGATTTGCCAGTGACGCTCGTTGATCCTGCGGCGATTGTTGAGCGGATCATCGCGCAGCAGAGCGACCCAACGAGCACGAATCTCGGGCAACTGCAGCTCGAACTCTCCGCGCGGATGCTGCTTGAATGGCGCCCCATGCTATCGCGGCTGACAGCGATGGATGCGCGTCGCAATGGCGAGAAAATCGCGAATGAACTGATCGGTGCGGCGAGCGACAGTGATGCGCAGGCAGAGGCGCGGTTGCTCGGAGACGCACGCAAACTCCTGGATCGCAACATCGAGTTGTGCGATGCGCTGTCCGCGCAAGTGCGCCAACGCGGTACCGCGAGCGATGCGGTCGACTTTGAAATCGCGGCGCTCCACGCGCGGTTTTGTCCGCTCATCGGCCGCGATCAAACGGGTGTCGATACGGAGCGACTCTTGCAGGGCGCGCGCATTCTGACGCAGCGCATCACCAGTGCGGAGGCGATTCCGCCGAAGGTGCGTGCGAAAGCACTCGAGTTGGTGGAGGATTGGCGAAGGCTCACGGCTGAAGATCTGCGCCTCGCCGCGGCCACAGTCATGCCGAAAGTGCGACTGCAACTGTCACAAGGCAACGCTTCCGAGACAGTGCTCAAGGCGCGGGCAGTGACCGCCGAGTTTGTGCGCAATCGATCACGAACTCCTGATCGAACCGATGCACTTTGCCATGCGTTGCGAAACTGTCTCGGCGAGTATGCGGACACGGTGGTGGACGCACCTGATCCTGGCGGATCTGGCACCGAGTGCTTCCTAAACTTTCACGGTTGAAGGTGCGCGTTCAGAGCGTCATCTTGCCGCTGAAGAGCGCAGCACCAAGCGCCGCCGCGACGGCCACGCGCCACCAACCGAACGCCGCGAAGCCGCCGCGCGAGAGGTATCCCACGAGCCACTTCACCGCGATGGCAGCGGAAATTGCAGCAACGGCGATGCCGACCGCGACCGGAATCGGCCCGCCGAGCGACGCAAGAAACGCCGCTGGATCATCCTTGCCGGCCTTGAACAACTTGTAGCAACACGCGCCGCCGAGCGTAGGCAGCCCGAGGGGGAAGCTGAACTCGGCCGCGCGCCGAGGTGAAAGGCCAAACAGTATTCCACCGAGAATCGTCACCATCGAGCGAGACGTCCCCGGCCACATCGCAATCGCTTGCATGAAGCCGATCGCAATCGCCGCGCGATAGGGCAGATTTGAGAAGTCATCCGTCTCGTTTGCCTCGCGCGCAACAAGCGAACGAATCTTCGGCGCAAGCAACAGCAACAACACGCCGCCGCCACCAAGCGCGATGAGGACAGGAATCGGCCGGAAGAGCCGCTCTTCGATCACGTCATCGAAGAGAACGCCGAGAATCGCGGCGGGAAGAAAGGCGAGTACGAGTTTGATGAAGAGCGCGCGGCCCGCGGGATCGCGGCCGGCGAGACCCTTCACCATGGATTGCACGCGCTTCCAATAGAGGCCAAGCACCGCGAGGATCGCGCCGCCTTGGATGATGATGTTGAAGGAGTCGATCGACTGCTTCTGCGCGGGATCCTCGGAAAGACCAAGGAGCCACGAGGTCAGAATGAGATGCCCCGTCGAGCTCACGGGGAGGTACTCCGTGATGCCTTCAACGAGCCCGAGGATGATGGCGTCCAGAATCGTCACGCCGCGTCTATCGGCGGATTTGCGTCGGAGGCATGACGGGGAAGCGCGCGAGGAATCTCATCGATGCCTCGGCCTCCTGCAGCGCGCGTATCCGCCTCGCGCAGCGCGCATATCTGCCTCGCGTGCCAATTTCACGTCGCATTGTCACGCGTCCCTACGCATCTTTGAGCCACGGCATCAACGCACGTACATTCGCGCTCGCGGTTTCAATCGGATGCCCGCTGGCCTCGCGTCGCCACGCGCTGAATCCTGGATGACCCTTCGCGTAGTCGTCCATGAAGTGGCGCGCGAACGTGCCATCCTGAATATCGCGAAGAAGGCCTTGCAACCGCTCGCGCAACGCGGGATCTGCCATTGCGCGCTCGGCTACGAATGCACCGTACTCCGCCGTATCGGAGATCGCTCGGCGCATGCCGTCCGGGCCTCGCGCATAGAGAAGATCAGCAACCTGCTTGACTTCGTGGCAGCACTCGATGTACGCGACTTCGGGCGGATATCCCGCCTCAAGCAGAATTTTGTATGCCTCGTGGACGAGGAGGAGCAGTCCACCGCACAGCACGGCTTGCTCACCGAAGAGGTCGCTTTCCGCTTCGGCGGCGAAGGTCGTTTCGATGAGACCGCTGCGGGCGCAACCAATGCCTGCGCCCCAGGCGAGCGCGATGGCGCGGGCTGTTCGCGCGGGGTTCTCCTGCTCCACTGCGACCAACGCGGGGATTCCAAGTCCTTCTTCGTAGCGCGCGCGCACGGTCGCGCCTGGGCCTTTCGGCGCGACAAGCACGACGCCGAGATCAGCACGTGGTTTGATGAAGCCAAATCGAATCGCGAAACCGTGCACAAACCCTGCGACGGCGCCGTTCGGCAGCGCATCCTCAATCCACTTTGCCCACGCGGCCGGCTGTGCCTGGTCGGGAATCGCGACGATCGCGAGATCTGCGCGCGAGGCCGCTTCAGCGAGCGTGTAAGCCTCGAAACCTTCGCGGGCAGCGAGGGCGATTTTCTCCGATTTCGGACGTCCGCCGACCACAACCTTGAGGCCCGAATCTCGAAGGTTCAGCGCATGCGCGCGCCCTTGGTTCCCGTAGCCGAGAACCGCAATCGTGCGATCGC
>JAIYCA010000081.1 GCA_027488265.1 Planctomycetaceae bacterium | reverse complement strand
GTTGCGAGCGCTCATGTCTTCGCGGTCGCCGCTGCGGCGGCGACCTTTGGTGTGATCTACGCCAGAGCCAGCAAGTTGCGAAGCAGGTTGCGAGCGCTCAGTGTTCTCGCGGTCGCCTCTGCGGCGGCGACCTTTGGTGTGATCTACGCCAGAGCGAGCAAGTTGCGAAGCAGGTTGCGAGCGCTCAGCGATTGAAGAACTTCTTCACGCTGTGCACCGTGACGGCGCGGCCCATGGCAGCAATCGACTCGGTGAGCGGGATTTCCTTCGGGCAAACCTTCACGCAGTTCTGCGCGTTGCCGCAGTCGTTGACGCCACCCTTGGCCATCAACACGTCGAGACGCTCGGAAGCGAGCGTCGCACCTGTTGGGTGCGTGTTGAAGAGTCGGGCTTGCGAGATGGCGTGCGCGCCGACGAACTCCGAATCCCACTTGTCCGCGTTCTCTTCGAGGTTGAACTGCGGGCATGCTTCGAGGCAGCACGCGCAGGTCATGCAGGTCGAGAGCGTGTAGCGCATCTCTTGATTTTCTGGCGTGTCCTTCGGGCCCGCGCCGAGGTGATACGTGCCGTCAACCGGAACCCAAGCCTTCACGCGAGCGAGATTGTGGAACGCGCGCGAGCGGTCCACTGCGAGGTCGCGGATGACAGGGAACTTCGACATCGGCTCGAGCGTGATCGTTCCGTCTTCGGCGACGACCTTGTCGACGAGCGCGGAGCACGACGGGCGCACCTTGCCGTTGATGACCATGGCGCACGAACCGCACACTTCCTCGAGGCAGCCCGAGTCGTAGCAGACCGGCGTGGTCGCGCGGCCGTCGGCCGTCTTCGACATACGAGCGATCTGTTGAAGGCAGGCGATGACATTCGCGCCTGGCTCGACATCCACCACGAACTCCTCCCAACGCGGCGCTTCGCCCGGGTTGTCTTGCCGCTTGACTCGGAACTTGACCGAGCGGTTGCCAGAGGCGGAGGAGACTTTCGAGGAGGCGTGGGAGGCGGTGTCAGAGACCATGGTGGTGGGGGCCGAAAGTGGCCGAATCGGGATGATAGTGGAGAGAATGGTGCCTGGGATCGATCGAAGGCACTGAGAGACCCGAACTTTCGCGGGAGAACTCGTCCAGATTCGCTACGCGTCTGTGGACGCGCCTGCGAAAGCGCCGATAGAAACCCACCGAAAGATTCGCACCATGGCTGCCCCCAGGGACATCCTCAAACTCGCGCGACCAGGCGATTGGACCAAGAACAGCTTCGTCCTGCTCGCGTTCATTTTCTGGGCTGCGAATGCGGTGCGTACGCAAACGACGGATGCGATCGTCGAGAAGGCGATTGCCGCGGCTCTCGCGTTCGCGGCATTTTGTTTGGTGGCGAGCGGCTTCTACTGCGTGAACGATGCGATGGACGCGGAGAAGGATCGCCAACATCCGGTGAAGTGCCGGAGGCCTGTTGCGGCGGGTCGGATCTCGCCAACGTCGGCGATCTCGATTGGTGCGCTACTCATTGCGCTCGCCTTCGCCTTGGCGGGGTCGGTTTCTTCGACGCTTGTCCTCGCAATTGCGATCTACGCGGTGTTGCAGGTTGGTTACAACGGGGGACTGAAGCGGGTCGCGTTCGTGGATGTCGCGACCATCGCCACGGGCTTTGGCCTTCGCGCTGCAGCGGGCGCGATCGCGATTGCGGTCCCCATCAGCGTGTGGCTTGTGCTGTGCGTCTTCTTTCTTTGTCTCTATCTCGGCTTCATCAAGCGGATGTGTGACCTCGTGAGTGCAGAACGTGCAGGAAGCCAATGGAAGTCACCTGCGGGTTATCGCGGTCGTGAAGAATTGCAGTGGCTCCTTGGGATCTCGGCGGTGATGACTGTTTCGATGTACCTCTCGTACACGTTGAGTGATCACGCTTGGACACTCTTCGGGTCGCGCGCGACTGGACTTGCACTGCTCACGCCGTTCGTCCTTGTTGCAATTCATCGCTTCTGGCGACGCGCAAACGAGGGAAGTTCGGATAGTCCGCTCGAAGCGCTTCGCAGCGATCGCGTTGTCCTCGTGTCCATCATGCTTTTCGTGGCGTTGCTTGGAGTGGTGCTCTTTGCACCCGCCGTTGGAAGCATGCTCGAGCGCGTCTTCCTGATGCAAGGAGCCGCGGCGTGAGCGGTGCGATGGTGGATCGGAACGAGGGCGCAGGATGGAAGGCGGCCGTTGGAGCGGGGGCAGTGCATCTTTCACTCGCACTACTTGCGATCCTCTTGGGTATTGAAGGGACCAGCGAGTGGTACGACCAAAAGGATTACCACCTTCCGGTCATTCGAGCCTTCAGCGAGGCTCTTCCGACTCCTAATCTTTCGGACTATCAGTCTGCAACGACACCGGGCTACCACCTGATCATGGCGATCGCGGCGCGGATCGTCGGTGACGGGCTTGCACTCTCACTGCTGAATGCAGCGTTTGGCGTCGCGCTTGTCGCGCTCGTTGCTGCGCTCCTCGCGCGTATGGCAGGCGTCGCCGCGGGAGTCGCCGGAGGCCTCCTCCTCGGCGCATCGCCGTATGTGCTCAGTTCGTCCGTCTGGCTGACGACCGACAATCTCGCGTCGCTTGCGTTGCTTGCCGCGTTTCTGGCTGCGATGCCGATCGCTGCAGGCACAACGCGATATCCCGTCCGCTCGGGAGCGCTTGTTGCCGCATGTGCGGCGGCCGCAGCGATCGTGCGACAGATCTTGGCGTATGCCGCGGCGTTTGTCGGTGCAGCGATCGTGGCCCGCGCCATCAGCGAACGCCGCATGCCGAAAGCAACGGAACTCATCGCCGCTTCTCTTGCGCTTCTGCCCGCGGTGGCTGTGGTCGTGACATTCGTGTGGCTCTGGGGCGGACTGGTTCCCCCGAGTTTTCGTCAGTACCACGGCGGTGGTGCGAACCCCGTAACCCCTGTGTATGTGCTGGCGGTCATCGCGGTCTGGGCGCTGCCGACTTTTGTCGGAATTCCTGGCTACTTCCGCGAGTTCTTTTCGGCACGCATGCTCGTACTTGCGGTCCTCGCCGCACTGGTTTTCTGCGCTGTTCCATCGAATTATGTCGTGCACGTTCGATTTGGCGGAGTCCTCTGGTCGGTCGCCGAGAAACTCCCCGCGCCGTGGGAGCGCTCTGTCCTGCTTGTTCCGCTCGCGGCCATCGGCGCGGCTGCGATCGGTGCGTATCTACGCGTGTTGGCGCGCAGCGCGACCGCGGAGTCGCGAGCGATGGGCGTCTTCGCGCTTCTCGCGCTTCTCGGCATGACCGTCGCGCAGACCGCGAACAGTCAGTGCTTCGAACGCTATGTGCAGCCGCCGACGGTATTCTTTGCACTCACCGCGGCAGCTGCCGTTGCGGGTCGCCAACTGCGCATATGGCCAATCGCTGCCATGACGGCGGTTGCGACTGGTCTGTCGCTCTTCAACGTCTATCGCATCGGCGCGAACTGAAACGTTCGGTTTATGTGCGAGGTGAGCGAAGCGCCATTTCGTTCAACAGCATCTCTATGGAAACGGCCCAGAACGCGCGTGCGCTCTGGGCCGTTGATGTCTTCCTTGCGTTCCGTTGCGCGAACCGCGACAGAGTCGTCAGCGGGGTCGTCAGCGGGGGGTCGTCAGCTGCTGACCTTGCCGTAGGTTCGGGCGCGAGGCTGCACCAGCGGAAGGTCGTACGACTCGAACGAAATCGTCGGTCGTGTGCTTTCAGGGTCGAACTTCGCGACGGTTGTCTTCATGAAGTTCGCGTCGTCGCGTTGCGGGTAATCGGTGCGGAAGTGGCTTCCACGCGATTCCTTGCGCTCGAGGCCGCCTTCGATCAATGCTTCCGCGAGAATGAGCATGTCGTGCGTTGCGCGCGCGAACGAAAGATTCTGGTTGGTCCAGAGCCCCGTATCCGAGAGCGACATGCGCTTGAACCGATCGCGGAGTTCGGCGAGTTTGACGCGCGCCTGCATCAGACGAGCCGCGTCCTTGACGACGGTGCTCGCTGCAGTCATTTCATCGCCCATCTCCTTTGCGATGACGTACGGATTCTCCGTGCCCTTCGAGTCGACGAGTCGCTGCTGCTTGTCGCCTTCGAGTTTCTCCGCGTTCGAGAAGAGCGAGGCGTCCGCTTCCGCAGCGCCCGACTTGCGGTCGCGCGCGTAGTTGGCCACGCCAGCGCCGCAGAAAAGTCCATCGAAAATGCACGAGAGCAGAGCGTTCGCGCCGAGGCGGTTCGCGCCGTGATACTGGTAGTTCGCCTCGCCGAAGGCGTAAAGGCCCTCGATGTTGGTGACCATCGAGTTTGGTGCACCGTACACCAAGCCCTTGCCATCCGGCTTGGCTGAGTACGTGGTCCACAAACCGCCCATCGAGTAGTGGACGCCAGGGAAGATCTTCATCGGGACTTCAGCTGGATCCTCGCCGACGAACTTTCGGTAGATCTCGATGATGCCGCCGAGTTTCCGCTCCATGTACTCACGTCCGAGGTGGGTGAGGTCGAGGAACACCATGTTGCCGCCGCCGACGCCGAGGCCATCCTTCACGCAGATCTCGAAGATCTCGCGCGTGGCAATATCGCGTGGCACGATGTTGCCGTACTTCGGATAGCGCTCCTCGAGGAAGTAGTAGCGCTCCGCTTCGGGAATCTGCCGCGGATCGCGGTTGTCGCCCTTTTTGCGAGGGACCCAAACGCGGCCGCCCTCACCGCGCGCTGACTCGCTCATGAGACGCAGCTTGTCGGCGCCCGGGATCGAGGTCGGGTGTACTTGGATGAACTCACCGTTCGCGTACCACGCGCCCAACTGATAGCAGCGGCTTGCAGCGCCACCCGTGCACATGACCGAGTTCGTGCTCTTGCCGAAAACGAGGCCATTGCCGCCGGTCGCCATCACAACGGCGTCAGCGCGGAAGGCGCGAATCGTCATAGAGCGGAGATCTTGCGCAACGATTCCTTGGCAGACGCCGTTCGCATCAAGGATCGGGCGCAGGAACTCCCAGTGTTCGTACTTGGTGACCTTGCCTTCGCTCTCGAAGCGACGGACCTGCTCATCGAAGGCGTAGATGAGTTGCTGACCGGTCGTGGCGCCCGCGAAGTGCGTTCGCTTGTACAGCGAGCCGCCGAAGAGTCGCAGGTCACGTTGACCTTCGAGTGTGCGGTTGAACGGCACGCCCATACGGTCGAGGAGATCGATGATCTTCGGCGCCCAGTGCGCCATTTCGTACACCGGTGGTTGGTGCGCGAGGAAGTCGCCACCGTAGATCGATTCATCAAAGTGCTCGTATTCCGAGTAACCCTGTTGGCGCGCGATCTCGTTGCAGGCGTTGATGCCGCCCTGAGCGCAGACCGAGTGCGAGCGCTTCACGGGAACGATGGAGAAGAGATCGACGCTGACGCCGGCCTCTGCAATGCGCATGGCTGCGGAGAGGCCTGCGAGGCCTCCGCCAACAACGATCACGCGACGCTTGGTGTGTACTGCCATGTTGGGAATCCGAATTCTTATCGCGGTTCAATCGAGCGAGGGAGATTCGTTCAGATTGGGAACGACTGCACTCGCCGGATGTTGGAGGAAAGGACTCTGTCGTACGAGAAGAAGAGCGCTGTGGGAAACATCTTGGCGCTCGACGTATGCTTCAAATCACGATCCGCTTTGACCGATGCTCGGATCAAAGATCACGCGCCGCGGGGCGTCCGTTCCGCCGTCTACGTTTGAGTGCGCGTCGGCACTTGCCGCTTGGATCTGTGCTTCGACCTGTTCTGCCTTCTTCACGTCGAGATTGGTGAAGCCTGCGACCGCGGTGAGTCCTGCGCCCCAGAGGGAGATACCGATGACGGCGCACACGTAACCCCAGCGCTCCTGTGCTTGCCGGCTGATGGTGAGGCCCCACGTGATCGCGGCGGTCCAAAGGCCATTCGCGAAGTGGAAGATGAGGGCGGAGACGGACACCGCGTAGAAGAGTGCGTTGAAGTACGGGAAGATGCCGCCCTGCATATGGATCGCAGTCGTGCTTGCGGCGGCGTGCGGGTCAAACGTTGGCATGATGCCGCCGTATGTCCATCCCCAACGCAAACTCGAGATATGCATGAAGATGAAGAGGACGCCGATGTACCCCGAGATGCGCTGCGCGCTGTAGCGCCAGTTGCCTTGGTAGGAGTAGCGCTGGGTGTTCGACTTTCCTGATCGCGCGAAGTACACACCCAAGATGGCGTGATACGCGATTGGTAGCCACAGCACGAAGATCTCAATGAAGATCAACGCAGGCAGGTTGTGGATGAAGTCGACTTCGTGCTGGAAGGTCGCGATGCCGGCGCCCGATGGGCCCGTCGACGCATAGTCGGCGTACTTCTTCGCGTTGAAGAAGTCACCCCACACAATGGACGAGTTCGTCGTGAGGTGGGGGATCAGGAAGAGCCCGATTGGGAAGACCCCGCTCAGAGAGTGCAAGCGTCGGAGCAGGTGATAGTGTCGCTCGAGAAAACTTTCGTGCGACGCGGCGGTGGTGTGAGCGGCAGAAGTCGAATCGGTCGACAAGGCTTGATCTCCGGATGGTGCCGACTTCAGGCAGACGGCTTTGGCACGGGCGTCCCGGTCGAGAGGGTTCGTCGAAGTCCGAACCAGAGACGCGGTGAATCGAGGAGTATAAGGATTCTTTCGCTGAAAACGGACAGTGCTTTGGCAAACGCAACCGCGCGCGAGTGCACAACGTGTTCATGAATGGAGCGGTGGGGCTTGGTCGGTGCTTTCCCCTCGGACGTTCTATCGGAAGTTCCTGTCCGATCCTTCCCGCGTTGAGTGGACCGAAAGCCGAACTCTGATTTCGCGGCCGACGAGAAAGCGGACCGTGACGGTCGGGATCAGCCGTCGCGCTCGAACATGTTGTTCCAGCCGTGTGATTGGCGTTCGCGGCGCATGAAGTGTTCGAGCAGACGTGGCGTCAGAGCGGAGCTAAGGGCATCAGAGCGGAGCCAAGGGCATCAGAGCGGAGCCAAGGGCGCGAGAGCGTTCCATCGGCGCCATGCATGGATGCAACGAACGCATGCGAACTCTGGACGCGAGGTACGGACGTCAGGCACGGACTGAGGAACGCGTGCAAAACATCGACACGAGGCACGGGCTAAAGGCTTCACGATGGTGCATCGCGCGCAGCCTGCGTTGGTCGAGTTTTAGAGCTTGGCCGGCGGCCGTCAGTCTGGCATGATGAGCCCAGACTTACTCGCTGGTCGCT
>JAIYCA010000074.1 GCA_027488265.1 Planctomycetaceae bacterium | reverse complement strand
TTTCGTCTTCGCCGCGATCGATCGCTTGCGCGAGCAACGGGTTCTCGAAGCAGAGCGTCACGCTCGCCATTCCCGCGGGCTTGCGGGCGGCTGAACCTGCGAAGATCACGTCGAGCATCGCGCCGCCGCGAAGGCTCTTGGCGCTGCGTTCGCCAAGCACCCACTTGATCGCGTCGACGACGTTCGACTTGCCGCACCCGTTCGGCCCGACGATGCCCGTGATGGGCGCGTCGAAGCGGAACTCAGTGTGATCCGCGAAGCTCTTAAAACCGCTGAGCACCAACTTGGCAAGACGCATCGAACCGACCTCCATGCCGAATTCATGTCGACTTCACGTCGACTTCACCCTCGCAAGCGGGGGCTTGCGGGGCCTTGCATCCAAACGCCGCACGCGGCGACGCAGGAACGCAAGACATTCATCAACGGCCGTCCGAAACGCGCGGACTCGCCGTGAGCCATCCTTCAATACTCGTACTGGAACCGTCCAAGCTGTGACAAGGTGCTGAACGGTTCGAAGGGCGAAGCCAACGAGCGCATTCGGCGCGTGCACTAGCGCGGCACAGTATTGCCGTTTTGGGTCGGAACTTCAACCGGCGGAGGCGGCTGCATGGTCGCCAAATCCGACGCGTCGGTGGAGAGCGACTCACCTGGCAAATCCTCCGCCTCGAACTCCGGTCGGATGACCTGTTCGTCTTCCTTTTGGCTGCGGAGAATTGCGGCGAGTACGCGATCTTGCTCGGCCTTGAAGTCGCTCTTGATGTAGCCCGCGCGCCAGAGTTGGTGCAGGGCGCCGATCGTTTCGCCGTACGTCAAGCCGAGGCCTGGATAGGGCTTCTCGATCGTCGTTTGGTGACCAAGGAAGGGAATGAACTCGGAAAGGCGCGGATCGGCGAGTTGGATCTCAGGGCGCGACTCAGGCGTTGCGCGGAAGAAGACTTGCAGCTGGTCGTCGCCCGCATCCGCCTTGACCATCAAACGGCTGCTCCAACCGATAAAGGTCAGTGGGCGCTCAACTTCTGGATGGTCGCCGAAGACGGCGATGATCGGTCGGCCTGACTGCGCGACGTACACCATCGGCTCGTTGCTTGGGACGAGCGCGACGTCAAACTTGCCGTTGATGTCCATCATCGCGATGGTCGGATCCTCACGCTCGACGAGCGCTTCGTACGCGGCGAGGCGGACGTCAACATCCTTGTCGTCGAGGAGCGGACGGAGGCCAAGATCGATGTCTGGGTTGAACCCCATCTCACCGAGGAGTTCGATTGCCTTGAGGCGATTCTCCACCGAACCGCTTCCAGCCATTTGGAGGAGCGGGCTGACGACAAGCGCGTCGTCCAGCGCGGCACCCGCTTGGAGCGCTGCCATACGCGGGTCTTCTTCGCCGTAGGTGTAGAGGTCTTGGATGATCGGGAGCGCCCGCTTCCCAAGCGCGCGGAAGCGCCACATCGCGGCCTTCGCAGCACCAGGATTTGCAATCAGCGCGTTGCGGACAGCGAGTGCTGTTGCCTCGGTCGCCGTGACCTCCATCGGGAGATGGCGCACGATCTGAATGAAATCCTCGGTTTTCCCCTCGTAACTCGGAGGAACACTCAGGTCGATCGAGTCGGCGTTCTCGCCGCGCGCGGTGTCATTCTTCTGCTTCGGTTCGCGCGGGAAAGACGAGTTGATCGCGCCTTGGATCGTGCGTGCGCGCGTGTGGCTCGAAGTCGCGAGTTTCAACTTCAGCGTGATGTCTTGGGTGACGCGTCCGCCGTCGAGAATGCGGCCGACGAGGCGATTCACTGCATCCGAGCGCGTTGCTCCTGGCTCGACGAACGGATTGATGAAAAGATTTCCCTTGGCTTCGGCGAGGATTCGCGCTTGGCGGCTTCCGACAAGGAGCGGTCCAGGACGCAGATCGCAGGTGTACAAGCGTCCGCCTTCGAGGCTCGTGACATCGGTGCCTGGAAGCGCGGAAACACGAATATCGAACTTCGTATCTTTGGTTGCGCCCGGCGGAATCACGCCTTCGACGAGCACGACCGCGGTGTCGGGGCTATCGAGCACTTTCTCCGGCGTCCAGCCTTCAGGCGATGTCGCGGGGTTGCCCACGCCACGTCGCGCGAGTTCTTGCGTCATTGCCGCGCGCACTTCGGCAGGCATAAGGCGGCCGCCGGTTTCCTTCAAACCAACGACGAGTCCGTAGCCGCGGACGATGACCGGCGAGAGGCCCTCGACGACCGTTTCGCTCGCAATCGTTCCGCGCATCATCGGATCCACGTCGAGCACGAAGTTCGCCGCACTGACGCGATCTTGCTTCGGCTTCGGTGGGACCTTTTCGACGACTTCGCCGCAGGCGACGAGGTTCGTGATTCCAACGACGAGCGCGAGTTGTGCGACCAACGCGAGCGCGCGACGCACGCCGAGCTGGCCGATGCGACTGGCCGCGGCACCCTGTGTTTCGCGGGCGCCTTTGCGGGAAGAGAGACGGTGCGTCTTCGGGTTGATCGACATACTCAGATCCTGCCGCGGGCTACGTCATGAGCGCTGCAGGACTCGAACCTGCGACCACCGCCGTGTAATGGCGGTGCTCTAACCAACTGAGCTAAGCGCCCGCAAGGGTCGAAGTGTACCCGCACGGACGAGGCCGAAGCGACGGCGAGTGTGGTCAATTTCGGGTTGTTGACGGGGGTGTTCGCGTATCCGGCGATTCCGCGTTGAGCAGTTGCCGTCAGACGGCTAACCTCGTCGCCCCGTGTCCGAGTTCCGCGCGCTCTTTTCCCGCCTCGACGAGGTCTTGCCTGGTGATCGGCGCGAACTTCGGGCCCGCCTCGCGGGACTCGATAAACGCGCACGCGACGGAAAGCCCGTCGATCCGCGGGCATTGACGGCGGTCGCGCAGGCGATCGAGCGTAGCGCGTCAGAACGTGAACGTCGTCGATCACTCGCGCCGACGGTGACCTATCCCGCGGAATTGCCCGTCACCGCCGCGCTGCCACAACTCCGCGAGGCGATTCTGTCGTCGCAAGTGGTCGTCGTCGCAGGTGAAACAGGCTCCGGAAAGAGCACGCAGCTTCCCAAGCTTTGTCTAGAACTCGGTCGGGGGATCGTCGGTCGCGTTGGACACACGCAGCCGCGGCGCCTCGCTGCGCGCAGTGTCGCGCGTCGCATCGCCGATGAACTCGGCGTGCGCGTCGGCGGCATCGTTGGTGTCAAGGTGCGCTTCAACGACGAGACAGGCCGCGACACGCTTCTCAAAGTGATGACCGACGGCATTCTGCTCGCCGAGACGCGCGCCGATCCTCGGCTCGACGCGTACGACACCATCATCGTCGACGAGGCCCACGAGCGAAGCCTCAACATCGACTTCTTGCTTGGTTACATCAAGCGACTGCTTCCGCGCCGCCCTGACCTCAAGGTGATTCTCACAAGTGCGACGATCGACGTGGAGCGACTGTCCGCGCATTTCGGCGGATGTCCTGTGGTCGAAGTCCCTGGCCGTTCGTATCCAATCGAATACCGATATCACCCACTCGAGAAGGACGACATCGACGAAGAAGATCCGCGCATGCTCGAGGCGATTGCGTCGGCGCTCGATGAGATCGACGCGCACTTCGCACCAAAGCAACCAGACGTGTTGGTGTTTCTCTCGGGTGAACGCGAGATTCGTGAAGTCGAGTCGCACCTGACGGGGCATTTCGCAGCGCAGGGGCGCCCACGCGACGGTGCAGTTGTCGCAACGACTGCAACGCAAAGTGAGTCCGCACGTCGCACCACCGAGATTCTTCCGCTCTTCGCACGCCAAGGCATCGAAGAGCAAGAGCGCATTTTTGCGCCAGGAAGCAAGCGACGCATTGTGCTCGCAACGAACGTCGCCGAAACGTCGCTCACCGTGCCACGGATTCACGCGGTCGTCGATCCAGGTTTCGCGCGCGTGTTGCGCTACAGCGCGAAATCACGCGTCCAACGACTTCCCGTCGAGAAGATCTCGCAGGCGAGTGCGAGACAACGCGCGGGACGCGCTGGTCGACTCGGCCCTGGCCTCGCAGTGCGCCTGTACTCCGAAGAAGATTTCGTCGCGCGCGCCGCGTTTACGCCGCCCGAAATCTTGCGCACGAATCTCGCGAGTGTGATTCTGCAGATGGAAGCGCTGAATCTTGGCAAGGCCGAGGACTTCCCGTTTGTGGATCCGCCAGGCGCGCGCATGCTCGCGGATGGACGTGCGACGCTGGTTGAGTTGGGCGCGTCGACGGCGGAAGGTCGATTGACGCACATCGGACGAGCGATGAGCTTGCTGCCGCTTGATCCGCGGCTTTCGCGCATGCTTCTTGCGTCGGTCGATGAGCGTGTCACCAACGAGATGCTCGTCGTCGCGGCCGGACTTGCAATTCAAGATCCACGCATTCGGCCGCAAGAATCACGTGATGCGGCGGACTTCGCTCACGCGCGGTTTGCTGATCCTGCGAGCGACTTCCTCACATTCCTTCGGATTTGGCGCGCATGGCGCACCGAAACGCGTGATGCGGCGGGTCAAGAAGTTGGTTCAAGCGCTCGGCGGCGGTGGTGCGAGAAAAACTGGCTTTCGCATCAACGTATGCGCGAGTGGTCGGACACGGTGCAACAGTTGAAAGAGCTCTTCGCGGAGCATTTTGAATTGAAAGTCGGCGATGCAGATGATGCGCCTGATTACGGGCGATTTCATCGTGCGGTGATTGCAGGATTTCCTTCGCACATCGGGCTGCGTACCGAGAAGGGTGAGTTCAAGTCGCCGACGGGAGCGTTGTTTGCGCTGCACCCCTCAGGAGTACTCGCACGACGTTCGCCAAATTGGGTGGTCGCGGCGGAACTCGTGGAGACGACCCGACGCTACGGGCGAATCTGTGCGCGTATCCAACCTGATTGGGTCGTTCGTATTGCGCCGCATATCTGTACGAAAACCCAGTTTGAGCCGCATTTTGTAGAGGAAACAGGGCAGGTCTCAGCGTGGGAGCGTACGAGTTGCGGCGAACTCGTGCTCGTTGCAAAGCATCGCGTGCCGTGGGGGCCGATCGATCCTGTATCGGCGCGCGCCGTCTTCATTCAAGAGGGGCTTGTTGCGCATCGTGCGAGAACAAAGGGTGCGTTTCTTGAGCACAACCGAGCGTTGCGCGCGCGGCTTGAAGAAGAGGAGGAACGCGGCCGACGACGCGGGCAACTCCTCGAAGAGACGCGCGCGTTTGAGTTTTACGACATACGCATTCCCGCGGACGTTCGTTCGCTTCCGTCCTTTGAGGCGTGGCGAAAGCTTGCGGAAGCGAAGGACAAGAACGCGCTTTTCATGCGTGATGAAGATCTGCTGAAAGATGGCGCCGAGCGAACCGACGCCTCGCAGTATCCGCAAGAAATCACGCTCGACGCGCTCGCGGTTCCGCTTGTGTATGCGCATGATCCGGAAGACGCGCGCGACGGTGTGAGTGCGCGCATTCCGGTGGAAGCGCTCGCGCTTGTTGATCCGCAGCCCTTCGAGTGGCTGGTGCCAGGACTGCTTGCGGAGAAGATCGACGCGTTGGTCCGTTCGCTTCCGAAACACTTGCGTGTGCGACTCTTTCCGATTGAAGAAGTGGTGCAGGGCGCGGTGGAAACGATCGAGTTCGGCAAGGGAATGCTGCTCGCCAAACTGGCGCGGCATCTTTCGGCGGTCGCTGGAACTGAAATCGCTCCTCAGGATTTCCGCAAGGAACTGCTGCCCGCACATCTCTCCATGTTGTTCGTCGTCGTTGATGCCGATGGGCGCGAACTAG
>JAIYCA010000001.1 GCA_027488265.1 Planctomycetaceae bacterium | reverse complement strand
TCGTCTTACCCTCGCCGGTCTTCATTTCGGCGATCTTGCCTTCAGCGAGCACGATGCCGCCGATCAGCTGGACGTTGAGCGGACGCGCGCGGAAGGGCGGGCGCGACTCTGGATAGATCGTGCGCACCGCGTCGTAAATCGCTGGATCGATGTCGAGGTACTGCCAGCCTTCGATCATCTGCGTGTGGCCGCGGAATTCACCCTCGGGGTAACGCGGTTCGAGCGCGCGCATGGCGGCGAGCGTTTCGTCGTACTTCGCGCGCACGTCGGCGGGAAGCAGCGACGGATCGAACAGATCTTGCGCGTTGACGACGCCGTCTTGATTGAGGTCGATGCCGCGCGCGGGATTAAAGATGTTGCGGATGCCAACAGAGCGATCCATCGCCTCGCGGGCCACCGCGAAGATCTCGGGAATCATCATGTACGACTTTTCGCCGCCTGCGATGCGCGTCCGGAACTCCTCGGTCTTTGCGCGGAGTTGCGCATCGGTGAGGCGCCGCATTTGGGGCTCGAGCGCGTTCGCCTCGTCCACGATCTTGTTGTAGCGCTTCACGTCGCGCTGATTCTTCGTACCCATCGTGACGCGGACGAACCAGTCGAGGACGGGGATACCTTTGAGCAATTGACTCATGTCTTGTTCCTAGCGTGAGGTCGGTGGTGCCGACAGCGTCGCGACGCGCCTAGATTTCGCCAAGGTTTGGAGAGTGGCGCGTGTTGAACGCGAGAGATCGAATTGAAATGTGCACGTTGCCGCGGATACGCCGCGAACGGAGCCTGTCTCGCGCAACCGATACACGCTCTCACAGCGCACACGGCGACGTGGGAGAGACGTACGGATGAAACGCGAGCGCGTTAGGCTTGGGGCGGCGGCAAGACGGTCGTGCGCAGGAATGCCACCCGCTCAGGGCTCGCGGCTGCCAGCGTCAATCGTCGAAGCGCGCGATCGAGCGCGCGCGGAGAGGTCGCGGCGCATGTCGTGGCGGCGGTTCGAGTGACCAAACCGTGCCCGAGCATTCTGCCGAGATGAATATGATCGACGACCTCCAGATCGGCCGCGACGATTCCCATGGCGAGAAGCGTGCGGGGGAGGCCATTGGCCGCGCAGGTGCTGAGTTCGCCCCGACGCGTGCGGGACTCATGGCTGTCCGCTCCACCGAGCGCCGCCAAGATCGCCACAAAGCCCGCGACGACAATGGCTGCCGTCAGGCGAAGGTGGGGATGATGTCGGTCGATCGAGCGGTCCATCAGAACTTCGGGTTGGGTTCAAAACTGGCTTCTGCGGGGTATCGGGTGGCTTCAGGCGGGCTGCACACGTGCTTCCGATGCTTCCAATGCTTCCAATGCTTCCAAACATCCCGCGAAACGGATTGCGGCGGTCCTCGCTGCATGGACCCGTTCGACGATCCTTTTGGATCTTCGCCCGGACGCGCGAGGGCGTGAAAGGTAGCACGGAAACGGGTCAAGATCCGATTTGGTTCGAGAGATCGTCCGAATCTCGGACATCCGTGCAGGGAATCCCGCGCTTCCTGTAGTCTCTCGGACCGTGCAAAGTGCTGCAGCCGATCCAAGCCGCCGATTCGTTGCTCCCGGGGAGGTGCTCCTCGCCGCACGTGGGGTGACGATGGAGTATCCGGGCGTTCGTGCGCTGGACGACGTCACCGTCGAGTTCCGAGCTGGCGAAATCCACGCCGTGGTTGGCGAGAACGGCGCTGGCAAGAGCACGTTGATGAAGGTGCTCTCGGGGTCAGCGCGACCCACCAAGGGCCGCGTTGAGCTTGGCGCAGGTCTCGGAACGCCGGGCCGCGCGGCACATGACGCGCACGAGGCGCACTTCACGAAGCCCTCCGATGCGATTCGCGCGGGCATCGCGATGGTGCATCAAGAGTTGAATCTCGTTCCAGCGCTCGATGTTGCCGAGAACATCATGCTCGGGCGCGAACCTGCGGGCGTGTTTGGGTTTCCGATTCGCCGTCGCGAGCAGCGTGCGCGCGCGGCCGAACTGCTCGCGATGCTCGGTGCCGACGTCGATCCGACGCGTTCCGCAGCAGGGCTTTCGATTGCCGATGCGCAGTTTGTTGAGATCGCGAAGTGCCTCGCAAGCGATGCGCGCGTGTTGATCTTCGATGAGCCGACTGCCGTCCTCGGCGAGCGCGAGGCGTCGCGACTTCTCGCGCTCTTTCAACGGCTCCGCGATGAAGGTCGCGCGATCATCTTCATCTCACATCACCTCGATGAAGTCGTTGCTGTGGCCGATCGTACGAGCGTGCTGCGCGATGGCCGATTGGTGCAGCAATTTGCGCGCGGCGAACACGACGAAGGTGCGCTCGCGGCGGCGATGGTCGGACGTGATCTCGGTTCGATCTACCCAGAAAAAGGCGTGTGCGACGCCAAGGCAACGCCCGCGATTGAGTTAGTTGATTTCGGCGCCGTAGGGCGCTCGCGCGGGATTTCGCTCGCCGTCAGGCCAGGTGAGATCGTCGGTATCGCGGGCCTTGTCGGCAGTGGACGTACAGAGACTGCGGAAGCGATCGTTGGTTTGCGTGAGGCCACGGGGACGGTTCGCGTCGAAGGCCGCGACGTTCGGTTTCGTTCGCCGCGCGAGGCGCTTGCCGCTGGCGTGACGTACGTCAGCGAAGATCGCAAAGGACGCGGACTGCACGTCGCGCTCTCGTCGATTGCAAATACGACGATGCCTTCGCTCGATCGCTACGCGCGCGTCGGTGGTGCACGACTTGATGTGGCTGCGGAGCGTGCGACGACTGCACGATGGATCCGTGATTTCGCGATTCGTTGCGCGCGTCCTGAACTTCCGATTTCCTCGCTTTCTGGCGGAAATCAGCAGAAATTCGCGTTGGCGCGTTGGCTTGAAACAGGGCCGCGTGTACTCATCGTGGACGAACCAACGCGCGGAGTTGATATCGGCGCGAAGGGCGAGATCTATCGCATTCTCGCGGATCTCGCGCGCAAGGGCCTCGCGTGCATCGTCATTAGTTCAGAGTTGCCCGAGGTCATCGGCCTTTCGCATCGCGTGGTGGTTTTGCACGCGGGCGAGGTTGCAGGTGAATTGCCGCGCGAGCGATTGACGCGCGAAGATTGCGAAGAGCGCATCGTGCGGCTCGCATCAGGCTTGAGCGAAGAGAAGGAGCGTGCGTCGTGAGTGCAGCGAGCGGGAATTCACGAGTCGAAAGTTCAGGAAGCAACGACGCGAAGTCGCGACGCCCCCGCATGAGCGTGCAGAAATTCCTGCAAGAGTGGGGCGTCTTGGTTGCATTCGGGCTTCTGCTTGCGATCAGCACTTGGCGCGAAGGTTTCGACTTTCTGAGTTTCGAAAACTTCCGAACGATGCTCAATTCGAACGCAGCCGTCGGCATTCTTGCCGTTGGTATGACATTCGTCATCGTGAGCGCGGGCATCGATCTTTCGGTTGGCAGCATCGTGGTGCTCGCTGCTGCGATCGGTGTGACGACCATGAATTGGGCAGCGGGACGCGAGTGGAGTGAAGGAGGTTCGGTCACGCTCGGTGTCGCCGCAACGCTCGCCACCGCGCTTGTCGCGGGCATGGTGAATGGCGCACTCATCGTCTTCGGACGCATCGCGCCATTCATCGCGACGCTTGGCGGACTCGCCGCGTTTCGCTCGGTGGCGCTCGCCATCGCGGAAGCGGGCGAGATTCGCTCGTCGAGTTCCACGCTCTTTGCGAAGTTTGGTCGCAGCGGTGTCCCACTCGCGTGGCAATCGGGTGTAGACGAAGCTGGAAATGCTGTCTTCAAAGGCTTGGTCAACGCTGCCGGAAAGCCACTGACGCTGACCTACGGCATCATCGCGTTTATCGTGATCGCGATCGTGGCGCAGTGGTTCCTCTCGAAGAGTCGATTTGGTCGACACGTCGTCGCCGTTGGCGCGAACGAAACAGCCGCGCGCTACGCGGGCATCAACGTCGATTGGGTGCGCTTTCGCGTGTACGCGATCATGGGATTGCTCGCGGGATTTGCCGGTCTCCTTCTCAGTTCCCGCATGAATTCCGTTTCGACATCAGGCCTCGGACTCGGGGCGGAGCTCGATGCGATCGCGGCGGTTGTGATCGGCGGAACGAGTCTGCGCGGCGGATTTGGCCGCGTGTGGGGCACCGTGATCGGCATCTTGATTCTCGCGATGATTACGAACATTCTGACCATCTCGCAGGTCAGTCCGTATTGGCAAGGCGCGGTGAAAGGCGGCGTGATTGTGCTCGCGGTGCTCGTTCAACGCGGGGCACGTGAGTAACGCGTCGCGTGGTTGGAAACGCGTCGCGTGGTGAGAAACGCGTCGCGTGCACAAACGGTATCTTTCCGAAGTCGCTCAGTTTCACAGGTCGTTGGAGATGCAATCGCGACACGCACGCTCAGTGCGACTTCTAGTTTCCATCAAGCTTCATTTCGAAATCTCTCGAGGAACTCGTGAAAGCCATGAATCTCACCACGAATCTCACCACGAAACTCACCACGAAACTCACCATGAAACTCACTTCTGCTCTCTCGCTCGGACTCGTCGCATCTCTCTCGCTCCTCGGCCTCGCTGCCAGCGCGCCAGTGGCGCCACTCGCGCCGACAACCGCGAGCGAAGCGCAGCCCGCGAAGGTTCGCATTGGCGTTTCGATTCCGGCGGCTGATCACGGATGGACCGCGGGCGTTGTCTGGTGGGCGAAGGAGTGCGCGAAGCTGCACCCGAACATCGAGTGGACCATCGAAACCGCAAGCACACCGGAAGAGCAGATCACCGACATCGAGACGATGGCGCCAAAGATCGACGGACTGGTTGTTCTTGCAACAGAGAGCGCGCCGCTCACGCCCGTGGCGAAGGAAGTTCATGAGCGCGGCGTGCTGCTCGTGAACGTCGACCGCGGATTCTTGGAGCCCGTTGCGGACATCTTCATCGAAGGCGACAACAAGGCGTTCGGCCGCAAGAGCGCAGAGTTCATGGTTCAGAAACTCGGCGGTAAGGGCAAGGCGAAGGGCAACATCATCATTCTCGAAGGCATTCCCTGCACGGTGAACACCGATCGCGTGAACGCTGCGATGGAAATCTTCAAGGCAGAACCAGGGATCAAGATCGTCGGCCAACAGGCAGCGAACTGGAATCGTCAGAAGGCGCTCGAAGTAACCGAGACCTTGTTGACGAAGGCGCCGAATGTGACGGCGATTTGGGCTTCGGACGATGACATGGCGCTCGGCGCGGAACAGGCGCTCGCTGAGAAAGGCATCGAAGGCGTTTGGATTCTCGGTGGCGCTGGTATGAAGGACATCATCAAGCGCGTGATGGACAAGGATCCGATGTATCCCGCGGACATCACCTATCCGCCGTCGATGATCGCGACGGGCATGGAGATGGCCGCCGCGGTGCTTCGCGATGGCAACAAGGCTGCGAAATTGCAGTACATGCCGCGCCACCTGATGATCGACGTCGACCTCGTCACGCCGGAGAACGCGAAGCAGTTCTACTTCCCGAAGTCGGTCTACTGAGCGTCGCGTGACCGATCTGCTGCAACTCGATCGCGTCGTGCACGATGCGTGGGCGGAACTCGCGCACGCGGTTGTGAAGCGGCAGCACGCGTTTCATACGCCGACGTTTGTTTCGCTTTTTATATAGTGCGGGCTTCCTTTAACTTTCCCAGAATCATCCAACTCAAATCTTGCTTGGAATCGATGGAATGAACGAAACTTACTTGTGCGCGACTTAAATTGAGACAATTCATCTTCATCTATCATAAATCGGCCTGGGTATCCGCCCCATTCTTCTATA
>JAIYCA010000275.1 GCA_027488265.1 Planctomycetaceae bacterium | reverse complement strand
GCGCCCGAGAGCCCGTTTCTCTGGCGGCTCGCACTCGATTACGCCGTCACGTTGGAGGACGGTAGCCCCGAGGCGGCGGAACTCGCGCAACGGGCGCTCGCACGGCTCGGGCAACTGGAACCACAGGATGAGTTGATTCGACTGCGTCGACTGCTCGTACTGGTCGAGCAACGTCAGACCGCCGAAGCGCGCATCGCGCTCTACCGCCAGCTCCTCGCGCCCGAGTCGGTCGAGCGGATCGGATCAAGCGTCGCGGCCCGTCTCGCCTTCGACCTCGCGCTGTTGCTTCGCCAAACCGGCGATCAACCCGGATTCGAGCGGGAGTTGATTCATTCGCTCAACCTTGATCCGTTCTTTCCCGAAGCGACCGAGTTCGCTGCGGGCTACTTCCGAACTTCGGCTCCCGATGCTGCGTCCGAGGCCCGCGCACTGCGTCAGGCCCTTCTCGCAAATCCCACGCGCGAACCTGCCGCGCTGCGGCTCGCGGAACTCTGCCTGAGCTCCGGCGCCTATCGCGCGGCGGCAGATGTCTTGGCAGTTGTTGCGGAGTTGCTGCAGACGAGTCTTCCTGATCTTGACTTTGATGCGGTGCTGACCGACCTCTGTCTCGCCCAGTGGGGTTCAGATCGCATCGAGCCTGCATTGGCGATTGGAACGAAGCGTCAAGACGATCTCAATCGCGTCTTCCGCCAAACCATTGAACGGCAGGGCACGACTCTCTCGGTCGAGGACCTTCGAAATCTCGCCTATCCCATGTCGATGCCGTTGGCGACCACGTTCGCGGCCCTCGCAAACAGCGTCGCGCCCGAGGAGAGCGGGAATGTGCTGAAGGGGGTCCGCGTTTCCACGGAAACGACCCTGCGTGCGATGGATGAACAGTCCGCGGGAGCAGATGAAAAGGCGGCGACAGCCCTGCAAGGCGCCTTTGTGCAACTCTGGCTTGGTGGCGATATCGACTTTGCGAAGGCGCAGGTCGACGCCGCGACCACCTTTGCGCCACTCTCCGAAGCAGCGCGTGCACGTTTCGACGGTTGGTTCGCGCTGCGAGCCAACGATCTAGCAAAGGCGCGCGAGCTGTTCACGCCTTTCGCCGCGACTGACACGGGCGCGCAACTCGGGCTTGCCGTTGCCGATGCAGCGCTTGGCGACCAAAAGGCGGCTGCACGCGGATTCCTCGCAGTGGCGCGCGCGAATCCCGCGAGCGCCATCGGACTGTGGTCGCGCGATCGTTTGCGCAAGATCGTCGGCCAAGACATTCAAGTCGTCGAGAAAGCGGAAGCGGTGGAAGAAGCCGCGAAGTTGCCGCCGGAGTTCCTCAGCCTTCTGAAGTCGAGTGCAGGGCGATTGATGCTCCGCATTTACCCACGTGAGACCAACATCTCGGCATGGGATCCGATGGTCTTTGATGTTGAGATCTCAAACCGCAGCGACTGGCCGCTCGCGATCAGTCCAGATGGGCCACTCGCAGATACGGCGACAGTGACTGCGAACGTCAATGTGCCTGGCCAACCTGCCACAGCGCCGCCATTCGCGCTGTTGGCCATCAACCGCCGCTTCGCGATTCAGCCGGGTGAAAGCCTCCGTGTTCCGCTCGACGTTTCGCTGACCGATGCGAGTTTCGCGATGCGCGATGACGCACTGAGCGGAGGATTTGTTTCGATTCACCCGATCTTGAATTGGCGAACCACGGAGCGGGGCCTGGAACCAGGTCCGCTCGGTATCGAAGCGGAATCACCACTGGTGCATGTGCGCGGTGAACGCGTGTCGCTTCCATGGATTGAGGAATCGATCCAATCGCTGCGTGACACGGCGAAGACTCCCGATCCAGAACGAATCGCAGCACTTGCAGCGGTGTTGGTGCGTGCGTCGAAGGATCCCACGCGATACACCCCAGCGGAGCGCCAAGCGCTTGAGCCGCTTCCGCAGTTGCTCGCTGATGCGGCGCAACGACTTTGGCCGGAGGCGCGTGCATGGCTCGTCTTCGCAATACCGAAGGGCGAACTTCGCGAACTCGCGGTGCGCGCGTCAGAACTCGAAGGTCAAAACGCGCTTGGTCAACCGCGTGAAGCAATACCGACGGACGGAACGCAGCCAAGCGGCGCAGGTGCTCCAAGTGCATCGGGCGCGGCAGATCCCGCAGAAACTATGAAGGTCGTTGGACTCGAGAATGTCTCTGCAGCACCGACGCTTGCGCCACTCGATGCGGTACTTGCATCGGATGAACATCCACTCGTTCGCATGGCGTGGATTGCGGTGCGCGTGAAGCGGCCGGAGGATCAACTGCTCGCGAAGACCTTCGAACATCCAGATCCGCGGATCGCGAGATTCGCGCGTGACTTCGCCGCATGGATGAACGATGTCCAAGACGAGCGACGTCGCAAACTCAATCTCAGCAAGTGAGCGAGAACAACGCACCGAACGTCGACGTTGGCAGCATCCGTGAAGAGGCGCGAGAGCCGCAAGCGCTCTCGCGACATGCACGGAGGTTACGTGTGCTCGGCGCGATTTTGAGTACGGCTTGTCTCGCGGGCGCGATTGTTGTCGCGCTGCGCGAAAGGAGCGCCATGTCCGCCGCGCTTGACTCGCTGCGCGCGGCAAGTGCATCGGAGATTGCGCTGCTCCTTGCATCGGTCGCGATTGGCATCGTGCTCACCTCGATGCTCTTTTTGATTCTCGTGCGCCGCTACGCGAACGTCGCATGGCATGAAATGCTCGCGCTGATCGCAGCGACGTCGCTTGCGAACATGTTGCCGCTCAAGCCTGGTTTCGTCGCGCGGGTTGCATGGCATCGTGCGCGGCACGGGATTCGTGCGCGAGACTCGCTGCGCACCATTCTCGAAGCGATCGGTTTGAGCGCTTTGGTTGCGGGCGCGATGCTCGGTGCGGTCGTACTTCTTCGCGCGACGTCGATGCCTCTTGGCTTCGCGCTACTTGCTCCAACACTATTCGGAATCGCGGGAATCACGGGGCGTTGGCGTACGTTCGCGCAGGCGGTGCTTGTGCGAAACGCGGAGTTCGCGCTCGCTGTACTGCGATACCAAGTCGCGCTTTCGCTTGTCGGCGCGGAGGCGTCACTGGAAACATCCATCGTGCTCACCTGCGCTTCGGCCGTCGCGACGCTTGTCCCGTTCGTCTCGAACGGATTCGGTGTACGTGAGTGGGTGACTGCGTTGCTGTTGCCGGCGCTCTCTGGCGGCACGTTCGCGGCAGGTGTTGCGGCGGAACTCGTCCTACGCGCTGCCGAACTCGCAATCACCTTGCCCGCAGGCTTGTGCGCAAGTGCGTGGCTTGTGCGTGTTGCGCGCACTACACCGACGAAGACGACTTCTGCGTCGGCTTGAGCGGTGCTGCAACGCCCGCACGTGTCTTCAAGTGATCAAGCACGTTCATGAAGTTGATGTACGCGTCGTACGGCGAGTCGTATGGCGAGAAGTACTTGTGCACGTCGCCGTCCGACCAGTACTTCGTGCACATGTAATAGAGGTGGTCGCTCGTCGTGAGCTTGCGCCAATCCTCGAGAATGTACGGGTCGCCCGCCGCGTGTCGCGCTTTCACTGGGCCTTCGAGCGCGTAAAGCTCCGCAGCCGCGCCGTCTTGAATCGGGTTGCCAAGCCACGCGGAGAGATCGCGCTCGCTGTCTGCCCAAGAAATGAAATCCTTCACGTCGTACTCGCCAACCGGCTCATGACAATCAAGCACCTGCGACGGCGTGAGGAAGTCATTGTGCCCCGAGTTGGTGTCGTAAATCGCGCCCGGAAGCGCGTCGAGGAATTCGAAGATGCCCGTGTCGGCCCACTGGTGTTCACCGAACGTTTCGTAGTCCATGAACAGGTTGCACATGTAGCCGTCGCCGTTGATTTGATTCACCCAACCGGCGAATTTCTCAGCACTGAGCGGCCATTCCTTCCAGCCACGGTTTGAGAATCGGAACGCCACGTCATCGGAAAGTCGGTAGTTCTTCAGCAGCAGTTTGACGGGTCGATCTTCCATCGCGCCTTCGCCGGGCGGCGCGTAGAGATAGTTCGGCGATCGGAACCCAAGCAAACGATCAACGCCTTCGCACAGAATCGCGCGATGTTGACCACGCCGTGCGATGTGGGCGGCGAGTTCGTTGGAGTAGATGAGTTCGGTGTTGCGGAAGACCTTCGGGGTGACGCCGAAGACTTCTTGCATGCGCTTCTGATGGAGATCAACCTGCGCATCAAACTCCGCGCGGGAGAAGAGGAACGAAAGCGAGTGGTGGCTGGTTTCGCCGATGAGTTCGCACGCACCAGTATCAATGAGACGCTTCAGCGTATC
>JAIYCA010000292.1 GCA_027488265.1 Planctomycetaceae bacterium | reverse complement strand
CTTCGAGATCATCGAGCGTCTTGAAAAGCACCGTGGAACCGCGGTGAATTGGCGTGTTTACAAATCCGTGATGCGCGAACGGTGCCCGCGTTTCGTGCGCGAGGCGCGTTCCGATTCCGCGCGTCTCGCTCGCGTCACGAGTCTCACCAGTTGTTTCGTCAGGTGTGTGCATGAACGAGCAACGTAGCGTGCGGAGAACTTCGACGCTGTACGCTCAGGACGGCTGCGGCACGCTGCGGGATATGCGCGACGTTCACACGCTGGTCAGCGCATCGCTCGCGCACCAACAACGACACGCTCAAACCTTGTTCGCCCGCACTCCGAGCGTTCGATGGATGCGCCGCGTCGCATCCGACTTATTCAACGTGTAGAAGTGAATGCCCGCGATGTCTTTGTCGAGAAGATCGCGGCATTGCTCGGTTGCCCAGTGAATACCGACATTTTCGATCGCTTCCGCATTGCCGCGGCAACGATCGATCGCCTTCAAAAGGCTCGCGGGGAAACGCGTGCCGGCCGCAAGATCAGCCATGCGCCGTAATCCAGTCGCCGTTGTCACTGGCATGATGCCTGCGATGATCGGGACGCGAATTCGTGCGAGATCGCAGCGCGCGCGCCAGTCGTGAAACGCGGCGTTGTCGAAGAAAAGCTGCGTGACGATGTAATCGGCGCCTGCATCGACCTTCGCCTTGAGATGCTCGATTTGTACGAGCGTGTTCGGTGTTTCGGGATGGCCTTCAGGGAAGCCAGCCACACCGATTCCAAAGCCACGTCCGCCATTCACGCCGAGCCGCTCACCCTCGCGCCGAATAAACGCGACGAGATCGGCTGCATGTTGGAAATCGCCGAGGGCAAGAATGCGCGCGCCCGCAGGCGGATCGCCGCGCAGCGCGAGGATGTTTCCAACGCCCGCCGCCGCGTACATCTCAAGAATGCGACCGATTTCATCCTTCGTATGGCCAAAGCAGGTCAGGTGCGGAACAGGCTCGAGGCTCGTCTCGCGCCGAAGCCGCACGACGAGGCGGTGCGTGTTGTCACGCGTCGAACCGCCGGCGCCGTACGTCACCGAGACAAAACTCGGCGCGAGCGGCTCGAACTCAGCGATCGAACGGTAGAGCGCCTCGAAGCCGGAGTCGGTCTTCGGAGGGAAGAACTCGAAACTCAGCGACGTCGTGTCACCCGAGAGGATGTCCGCGATGTGCATTCGCGGAGGGTAGCGAAGGCTCTCGATCTCGACCAATCGCCTGTCGCGCACGTGACCCTCTTCGACATCCCTCGCTGAACCCGTACTATGAACTTGTGCCTGAGAAGAAGCCCATCCCCCGGCCCGCCGCTCGTCGGTTGAGCCTCTATCTGCGCGAACTCTCCTCGCGCCTCGAGCAGGGGGAGGAGACGGTGAGTTCAAAGGCGCTTGGTCGTTCGCTCGGATTGACCGACGCACAGGTGCGCAAAGACTTGGCGATTTGCGGGCAACTCGGGCATCCTGGCCGCGGCTACACGATTTCGGATTTGGTGGGAAGTCTGCGCAAGATCATGGGCCGCGACCGCGATTGGCGCGTGTGCGTTGTTGGCGCGGGCAACATCGGTCGCGCGTTGGTTTCGTACGACCGTTTCCGCCGCGAGGGCTTTGAAATCGTCGCGGTCTTCGATGCAAACCCTGCGGTCGCTGGGCGCGAGGTTGGCGGGCTGCGCGTGCAACCGATGCGCGATCTTTCGACGACGGTCGCGGCCGAGCGGATCAACCTCGGCATCGTGGCGGTCCCGCGCGAGTCGGCGCAGCAGGTTGCTGACGCGCTGGTCGCCGCGGGCGTGCGTGGGATTCTCAACTTTGCGCCGCGCCGGATCGAGGTGCGCGAGGGCATCGGTATCGTCAGCGTCGACTTTACTGTTGCGCTCGAACAACTCGCCTTCCAAACCGCGACCGGCCTCGATCTTTCGTTCGAAGACGGTCATCACGCCGACGAACCAACCGATGGAGACGCACCGACCAGTGTTTGAGCGCCGTTCGACCAATCTTGCGGCGGTTGTGAGCCTCGCGGCAACCATTGCGCTGCTCGGTGGCACAGCGGGTTGTCGCGGCCGCGTGCTCGCGCCAAACGCGAACGACGGCCTCCGTGCTGAACTCGTCGAGCGGACTTCGGAACGCGACGCAGCGCGCGCGCGGGTGTCGGAACTCGAGAGCGAAGTCGCGGGGCTGACGGCACGGCTTTCCGCGAAAGACGCGGCTCGAACTCCCGCCGAGCAAGGAAACAGTGGCGGCCAAACTGCGGCGCAACTCGCGGAAATCGCGTCATTGCGCGCGGAAGCGGCCGCCGCGACCCCCGCACTCGCGTCGATCGCGATCTCCTCGCTTTCGAATGCGAAGGTCACCCGTACGGCGGTCGAAACAGGCGCCGGAACGGGTGGCGGCACAGGCGCGGGAACGAGCACATCAGCGGGGGAAGGGCTCCTGACCCTCATCGTTGTCCCCTCGGACGGCCTCGGCCGCTTCATCCAGATCGCCGGATGGCTCGATCTTTCCGCGACGGTGCTTGTCCCTGGCGCAGCACCCGCGCCCGCGCTTGCAACCCGCGTGGGCCCGAACGCACTCCGCAGCTGTTACCGATCAGGATTCCTCGGAACCCACTACACCGTCGAACAGCCGATTCGTTGGACGGGTGAGGGCGCGCCGCGCGCGGTCTCGGTTGCGATCGAGTTCGTCGACCCCGCGACAGGGCGGCGGTTTCCAGCGACGGCCACCGTGCCGTTCGTTTCCACAACAAGTCAGAACCGCGCACCGACTCAGAATCGAGCGCCCGACAGCGCGGCCCGCGATCAGTAGGATGCCACCATGACCGCGCGTGCACGCTGCAAACCTTGCTCCTCTGATCGACGTCCGCGCGTTTCACCACGCGTGTCTGTGCGTGTGACGATCGCGGCGCTGTCGGCTCTCGCGGCGGCGCTTGGAAGCACGGGTTGCCAGAGAACGCTCTTCCAGAGCGACCTTCCGCGCAACCAATTCGAGACGCACGATCGCATGCGGCAGGTCTATACGCCGCTCGAAGAGCCCGATGTCTTCGGGACGCCGCAACCGGCGCTGCGCGCGCGTCTCACGCAGCCGCAATGATGCGTTGCTTTCGGTGACGCGAGGCCACCGATGTTGCGTTTTGCGCGACGAATACAGCAGAACACAGCAGAACGCGCTGCTCATTTCAAAGGAGTTTGAAGCGCACTGTTGCCGCCGCGCGCGATGCACCTGCAACGCACGTGCGATATGCGTCCAAGGGAATATTCCGTATCGGGCCTGCCCGCACAGTCGTCACACATGCGCAGAACCGCTCGACGGACTTCCCGTGATTTCTCGGTGAATCTGGCATATCTCGCAAATCCTGCAGTGATGCGCTCGCATCGGCCGATTTCCGATATTGTTCGCCCCCCACTGGAGTCGCGCCCTTGGCACGGAAGCCGTCCTCATCCTCGAATTCCCGCAGCGCCTCGACCAAGTCGACGAGTACGACGAAGTCGACAAGCAAGAAGCGCAAGGTGCATCCCAAGCGCACTGGAATCGTGTGGACTGTCTTCGTTGGTGCGATGACCTTCGCGGGTGGCGCGCTCGTACTGAGCGACGGTTGGAAGGGTGGCCAGGCGACCGGTCCGCTCGTCAACATCGCTGAGCGTGCAGCGCCGCGATGGCGCCAGATCGTGATTCACGAGTCTGGTTCACTCGTGGGAAGCATGGAAGATCTTTCGCGGCAACATGCTTCGATGGGCATGCCGTCGCTCGGGTTTCACTTCGTGGTTGGCAACGGAAACGGCGAGCAAAATGGCGCTGTTCTGATGGGCCCACGATGGAACGCGCAGCAACATGGCGGGTCGGTCGCGGATGCGATTGAGGTCTGCGTGGTCGGCGATACGTCGCGACGTCCACTCACCGACGCACAGTTGCAAAGCCTCGTTTCGGTGGTGAACGACCTCGCTCGGCACTACGTCATCGATGCCACCAACATCGTGCGTCAACAGGACCGCGGTGGACCGTCGAGCTTTGTAAACGACGCCGAATGGAACCGAGTCATCGCTGCGATCGCTGAGTGACGCGCGAGACGAATTCAGCTTCGACAAACGCCCTGCGGAACTCGGCTCAGACCGACGCTGAAGTTGTGCTGCGTCATGCGCGCGCGCTGCAAACGTTGCGCTCGTTTGCGCGGCCAGACACCGTTCTCTTCGATCTCGACGGAACGCTCATCGACTCAGTCGAAGATATTCACGTTGCTGTAAACGCGCTCCTCGCGGAGCTTGGCTTCGCGACGCGCACGCGCGATGAAGTGGCGATGTGGGTTGGCAACGGCGCGCGCATGTTGGTCGAGCGTGCGATGTCGGGCAGGCTTGAGGGCTTTGCAGAACTCGCGGATGCGAGCGCACTGCACGCTGCGGCCGACGCTGCCATGCCGCGATTTCGCGCGATTTACGAAGCGATTTGCGTCGATCACACGGTACCGCTTGATGGAGCGCACGCGTCGCTTGAGATGGTTCGTGCCTGTGGCTTGACTGCAGCCATCGTGACGAACAAACCGTTGGCGCCGACCGAGCGCATCGTTGACGCACTCGGATGGCGACCATTTGTGTCGGTTGTGCTCGGCGGCGATTCGCTGCCGGTGCGCAAGCCGAATCCTGCGCCGCTCACCGAAGCGATGCGCCGCCTTGGTGCGCATCACGCATGGATGGTTGGTGATAGTGCGAATGACGTTGGAGCCGCGCGCGCTGCGTCGATTCCGAGCATCGTGGTGCGCGGCGGATACAACCACGGTCGGCCGGTCGAAGAACTCGACCCGGCACCCGAAGTGATCGTCGACACGCTTCTCGAGTTTCCCGCGTTGTTGCGCGCGATCACGCAGTGAGTCTGCGCAGCCCCGCGCCGCGTACGTTCAGCTGCCTGTGCTTGGGTTTGCCGCGCGCTCGCCGCTTGGGCGCCCGCCAGCACTAGGCCCGCCAGCACCTGCCGGTGGCCTTCCAGCGCCGCTGCCAGCACCACCGCGCGGCCCAGCTCCTGCGCCGGCTCCGCCCTCTGCCGGACTCGCGTTCATGCCGCGGCCCATCGGCGGACGTCCGCCGCCTGCGCCCGGCGCAGAGGCATTCGCCATCTCAAAGACGCTTGGGTCGAGTTTCGACGTGATCTCAAAGGCTTTCGGCTCGCGCAGAAGCACCTTGTCGCCCGCTTCGATGCCCTTTTTCACTTCGATGAGGAGTTCGCTCGCGCGACCGAGTTCGATCTGTCGCTGCGCGAATCCCGTCCCGTCTTGCACGTAGACGAACGCGACTGGTCCCTGACGGAAGATCGCTTGCACGGGAACGTTGATCGCATCCTCAACGCGGCCGAGGAGAATCTCCGCCTTGCAGCGCATCGCGGGCTTGAGACCCATCGACGGATCCGCTTGGAGCGCGGTTTTCACTGTGTATTCACGGCGATTCGGATCGCGCCAACCACCACTTGCCGCGAGCACGCTCACCGTCGTCACGCTTCCGCCGACTGGTTGATTTGGCAACGCATCGCTGTAGACCGTGACCGCTTGCTCCGGCTTGATGCGGCCCGACAACGCTTCGCTCACTTTGAGATTCGCGACCATGCGCGATGTATCGGGCAAGAGAATGATGAGTTCATTCGGACGAAGTTCAGTGCCCACTTGCGGAGGCTGCGCGTCGCCGCCACCGCGGCCGCCGTTCGAACTGTCGATGCTCGTCGCATACACCACGAGGCCATCGATGGGCGCCGCAATGGTGGTGTAACCGAGCTGCAGCTCGAGGTTGGTCAAGCGGTCCTTTGCGCTGGTGAGTTGGAACTCCGCGCTTTCGAGATCAGACTTCGCCTTCACGAGTTCCGCATTGAACTTCTCCTCAACGCGCGAACGCTCGGCGCGCGCTTGTTCAAGATCGGACTTCTTCTTCGCTTCATCCTGGAAGAAGGTGTACTTCTCGTAGACCTCAAGATCAAGATCCGCCTGCTTCACCTTCGCTTCGGCCTCGATCATCGCGATGCGATCTTTCTCAAACTCATCCTTCGCGATGTAGCGCTGCGCGACGAGTTTCTCGCTCTCTTCGAAGCGGCCCTTGAGACGATCGAAGTTGATGATCGCGGTTTCCTTCGCAAGCGCGAGTTGCTGTCGCTTGTTGACGACTTCGCCTTCTTGCCAACCTTGGAGCGCGAGCTCCGCGATGCGCACGGTGACGTCGGCCTTGTCGAGTTCGCTTTGCTTTTCGCCTTGCTTGATGGCGAGCGCTTGTTTTGCCGCGATTTCCGCGCTTTGCGCGCTGTTCACCTTGTCGCGCGCATCCTTGATCTTGTCGATCAACTCTGCTTGCGCGAGACGCACCACAACATCGCCCTTCGAGACGCGCGTACCTTCCGTGACGATCTCAGTGATCACCGCGCGCGACTCGAGCTTGTTGCGAATCTCCACCTGTTGCTGCGCGGCGAGTTCTCCGCTCACCGGAAGCACCATGTCGAACGACGATTTCTCGACGGTGTGCAAGTCACGCGCGCCGATCGTGGATTGCTCGGCTGGCGCTGAACCGCCGCAACCAACGGGAATTCCGCATGCGAAGACAACGAGCGCGAGCGAAGCGGCGCGGGCGAGAGAGATGGTGGTTCCGGTACGCATGAGAAGTCACTTCGAGTTCGATGCGCCGTGCAAACGATCGGCACGGCGCCATGAGATCATTGGAAGTCGTGAGACGCGCAGCAAATCACGGGAGATAACGGGAAAGCAGGGAAAGTCACGGGGTCGTATCGATGATGCCAGGCCCCATCTCTTCACCGACATCCATGCCGGTCGGTGGGATGAGACGTCCGTCGGGCGAGATGCGCATTTGGCCTGTGGTGTTGAGGTAGCGAAGAATGGCGACCTGCAGATTCTTGCGCGCGTTGTCGAGCGAGTCTTGTGCGCGGCGCAATTGGTCGACGGCTTCGGTACGGTCACGAGCAGTCGCACGATCGGGCGCCGCGTCAATCGCGGCTTGTCGATTCATCGCGGCCTGCACGTTCTTCTCTTGAATCACGAGACTGAACTGCGATGTCTCAATGCCGCGCGCGGACTGCCGCACTTGCACGGCGGCGTCGTCACGACGCTGGAAGTACTGACGCTTCGATTGCTCGAGGAGAATCTGCGCCTGACGCAACTGCAGGTCTTCCGTCACGCGATCGAGCGGCATCGAGAAGATAAGTGACGCCGCGAATTCGTTGTCGCCAGGCGTGAAATCAAGCCCCGACTGCGCCTGCGTTGGATCGGTCGGAAGATTGTTCGCGAGGATCAAATCGAGATCACCGAGCAAGTTGTTGCGCGCGACGTCGACCTTGCGCGAGAAGTCGTCGACGAGGTCGCGCCACGTTTGCAGATCGAGCCGGTAGCGGAACGCGAGGTCGAGCGCCAGCGCTGGATCGATGGTTGGAACCGGAAGATTGAACCGCGTCGGTTCGATCTCAATCGGCGTCTCGACCGGCATACCGATGCGCGCTTTGAAGCGATCGACGCTCAAGCGGTAGACCTCGCGCTGCGTCGTTAAACGGTCGAGCGCGAAGAGCGTGTTCTGCGTCGCGAGATCTGCTTGGAACGGCTCCGTGCGGCCACTGTCGACGAGCGCCTTCGTGCGCTCTTCGACGGCGGCGCTGCGTTCGACTTGACGCTCCGCGTTCGCGATCGCCTGAAGCTGCAAGACGAGTCCGAGATAGTCGTTCGCGAGGTCGAAGTAGAAGTCGCGTCGGAACTGCTCGAACTCGCGGGCGGCGTAGACGAGATTGCGGCGTTGCTGGATGAGGGGCTCAAGCGCGACATCACCGAAGCCGCGCAAGAGCGGGATCGCCGCCTCGAGCACGATGTCGGCCGACTGGGTGTCGGTGTTCGCGAGGTAGTCGTCGAGTTGCTGCGTGGCCGCGACCACGAACGACGCACTGACCTCGCCGCCGAACGGCAGGCGCTGCGCGACGCCGAGGTCATTCACGATCGAAAGCGCGTTGTTGAAGCGCCCGTTGGTGCCGTCGTTGGCGAAGTTCAGGCTGGTGACGTTGGCGGGGAGCGGCGTCCAACGGTGCTCTTCGACCAAGAGCCGAATCGCCACAATGAGGTACGCCTCCTCGGCGGTGAGGTACTCGTCGGCGTGTTCAATGGAGTAGGCGACGGCGTCGTCGAACGTGAACAGTTTCGCATTGGGGTCGCCTTCCGCCATCTTTCGGAAGCGCTCGGCGATGCTCTCTGCGTCCTCTTGGGCCTGCGGCATCGGCGTGAACTGGAGTTCGTTCGCCGGCGGGTTCGCGGTCGGAGGTCGATCCACGTTCTCAGGGAAATCAGGAAAGTAAGAACCACTTTCGTAACGATTCGGATCAATATCCGGGTAAATCGCTCCGCCGCCCATCGCCTCCGCGCTCTCGCGGAGCTTCTCGGTGGTTGCACGGTCGATCGACCGCAAGCCCGACTCGCATCCTGCGAGCGCAACAGAAAGTCCAAGGCCCGCCAGCAATCCCGCGCGGCCTGTCCGGCGCAACGCTTCCCCGGTGTTCCGTGCCGCCACTCCCGCGACCCCCGCCTGAGGGGCGTTGGTGCGATGCAATCGACGATCGGTGGTGTGTGAGGTCGGAACCATGCGGGGTGGGAAGGGTACTACCAAGCTCGCCCTTTGGGCGCTGCGCCGTTCGTCGAGAGTTCGATCTGAGATGCCAACCTTTTTGCTGGTGCGGCACGATTGTGGGAGAGTTCTCTTCGAAGAACGTCGCGGTGCGTCCGAGTTGGTCGAGCCGCGAAGAACGCGGTTCGGCGGCCCGCGCTGCTGCTGTTGCCGGATTTCCTCGATGCCATCGGTTTCCTTCGACTCCCTGAGCTTCCTCCTCGACGGCGCGCGCAGCCGCGCAAGTCGCTTCACCATCGCTGCAGCCAGTTTTGACGCGACGTTGGTCGATCCGATCGCGTGGGAGGCCACGCTCGGCGAGCTTCGGCATGCCGGCTTCAACGCGGTCGTGATTCGCGTCCCTTGGGCGCTCCATGAGCCGACGCCCGACCGATTCGTTTTCACCGATGCCTGCGACCTGCGCCGTGCGATCGAACTCGCCGCCGCCGCAGGACTCAAAGTGATGCTCCGCATCGGCCCCTGCGTCGGTGGGACCTTCGCGCGCGGCGGACTCCCCGTTTGGCTGCGCGATATCGTCGGACCGCGGCTCCGCGAGGCGAATCCCACGTTCCTCGCGCGGGTGTCGCAATTCTGGCGCGCGTTGAGCCCGCAGTTTGTCGACCTCCTTGCCACGCGGAACGGTTCGAACGCGCCGCGCGCGGTGATCGCCGTCGGAATCGAGGACGACTGGCGCTCCCTCGACGGAGCGGTCGGCGATGCGTACTTCGGTGCGCTTGTTCGCTTCGCGCGAGAGGTTGGGATCGACGTTCCGCTCTTCACCGCCAACAACTGTTGGTACACGCACGACGGATTGCTCGATGCGTGGCAGAAGCCAAGCGCGGTGACACGCACAGCGCATGAGCTTCGCCAAGTGCAGCCTGATGCGCCGCCGTTTCTGATGCACGATCCTCTCCAGCGTGAGGGCGTGGTTTCTCTCGGTCGTTCGAATCATGTTGCCGCGGCGCTGGTGGCGGAGTCGATCGCATCGCGCGCCGACTTCGTGTGCGACGTTGTGGGAACGCGCCACATCGAAGCAACGAGTGCGACAGGTTGTGCTGAGCGACCCGCGATCGACACGTTCTTGATGCGGCGTGCCCTCGTCTTCGCAACGACGTTTGCGGAGACTTTCGCCGCGATGAAACCGTCGGCGATCCAAACATCGATGCAAACATCGACGCAAAGAGGGGGAACGCAACTCTCTGCGGTTCTGCTCACAGGCGAACGCGCGGAGCGATGCACGGTGGTGCTTGGTTTGACGGGTGAAAGTGCTGGTTCGAACGCGCGTGTGAACGGAAGCGCAAGAACGACCGCGAAGGCTGCGACGAAGCGCACCGCTGCGAAGACCGCGCCTGTTGTCAAGATCACGCATCACGCGGCCGACGGCTCGACGCAGGTGATTGCGCCGTCGACCGAATCGCCGGTGGACTTCTACGCGAGTGATCTTTCGATTGGTACGTCGCGCCTTGAGCGATGCACCGGATCACTCGTCGCGCTTCTTGGCGACATCGTCGTGGTCACAGGCGCCGCACGGACGAAAATCACGGTCAAAGTCGATGGAAGCGCGGTTGCGCTCACGGTTCCTGCGGAAGGACGCGCACCAAAAATCACGAAGGTGCGCGGCCTTCGTTTCGCGGCCGTCACGCATGCGATGGCGTGTGGTGTTGGCCTTGTCGATGATGGACTTGAGTTTGTAGATCGTGAGGGCGAAGTACTCGCGCGCATTCGTCGCAACGGTGTCGTCGAAGAGAGATCGACCAAGCAGCAATCATCGAAGGGAAGCACCGCTCAATCGCGCGGCGAACTCTCCGGTGCTGCGACGCTCTCACCACCCATTGCGCTCGTTGAACATGGACTCATCGATGGTTCGCACCCGCGATTTGCGAGCGTGTCGTCGCCGTCGTCGCTCGGTGCGTACGGATTGATGGCGATGCATGGGTACTACCGTGCATGCTTTCAACCGCCGAAGCGCAAGGGCAGCGAGTTACTCGCGCTTGCCAGTAGTGTGCGCGCAGAGCATCGCAAAACCTCAAAAAAGGGCAGTGAAACGCGGGTTTTCGAAGTCGGCGCACACGTATTGCCTGCATTCGGCGGGCATCACGACGAACGGCTTGGGTTGTATCAGCGAGGTCTTCAAGGAGCACTCTGTGAAGTGCAACCGTTGAAGGGCGTGAAGAGCGCACTCGTTGAACTTCCTGATTTCGATGCGACGACGCTCGGCACGTTTGTCTGGGGCTACGAACCTCGCGGCGCGTTGGGTGCACGGACGACGGTGCGATGGACTTTCGCGGCGCGTGCGGGCTCGGTCGTGTTGCGAGTTCCTGCGTGGTGGAGTGATGAAGGTCACGCACGCATGGGTCATCGCATACGACTCAACGGCGCGCTCCTCGATGCTGAACTGCACGCAACGAACACGGTACTCCTCGATGGTGCGAAGCTCTCGCCGATGCGGCCCGCTCCACTTGCGAGGGGCGAGAAGCCACCGAAGGGTCGAAACATCAAGTTGGTTCCAGGTGAGAACGAACTCTTGCTCGACCTCGATCCTCACGCGGCGCTCGACGATGCTCGATTGAAGCGACTTGCGAAGGAGATGGAGTTCCTCGAACTTCGAGAGGATTTCGCGGCGACGTGGGCGTTCGCGCGCGTGAGTCCGCCTTCGAGTTGGTCGCTCGCGCAACCGCTTGCCCGACGTGGAAAGTCGACGTCGTCGATGCCAACAACGCACTCGACGGCCGCGCTGCCGACGTGGTTCCGCTGGACCTTTCACATGGAAGCGCTGCCGAATTCTGGACGCGACACCGCGTTGGTTGTGGAGCATCCAGTCGAAGAACTTGCAACGATTCTCGTGAACGGTGCACCAGCGATGGTGCTCGATGGCGTGAGTGGCGAGCGCATCGGGACTGTGAAGAAACCACAGTTGCGTCGCACGCTGCAACTCACTGCGTCACACTTGCGCGTTGGTGCAAATGAGATCTGCGCATTTTCACCAAACGGCGTGCTGCCAGCGTTGAGTGTTCGCTCAACGGCTCAGCCACGCGCGTGAAGCACGTGATTTGAGTTCGAGCGCAATTCACTTACAAAGCAGTTGGATGCCACACCGTTTTGATCTCAACGAACGGTTGAATCGCAAAGGGTGAGTTCCAGAACGTGTCGTCGTCAAACTTCGGTGCATCACTGAAGAGACACACGCGCTTCAAGTTCTCCGCGGCGCCGAGTTCAAGTGCCTTGGCGTCGTCGTTTGAAAGATGTGCGCCAGCGACGGCGGCGATATCGCGATGCGATGCAATCCACGGACAGAGTTCGCTGCGCAAACCTGTGAGGACATTGATGATCGCTGCAGGAACATCGCTCGTCGCCACAGCCTCCGCGAACGCAATCGCAAGCGGCGCGTTCGCATGAATCGGCGTCACAACAATCGCTGCATTTCCCGCAGCAATCACGGGAAGTACGAGTGAGAGGATCGCGAGCAACTGTGCGCCGTCAGGTACGACAACCGCAACAGTACCCGTTGCTTCGGGCATCGAGAACACGAAGTACGGACCAGCGACCGGCTGCTTTCCACCGAGGACGGAAGCAATCTTGTCGGTCCAACCGGCGTAACACACGCAGCGGTCGATCGCGCGATCAATCTCGCGCGTTGCATCCGCTTTGGATCGCCCCTCGATCGACACGATGAGCGACACAAACTCTGCTCGTCGCGCTTCGAGCATTTCTGCGAGGCGATAAATCACTTGACCGCGGTTGTACGCGGTGGCGCTCGCCCACTTTGGTTGTGCGGCGTTCGCCGCTTCGACCGCATCGCGCAAATCTTTGCGGCTTGCGTGCGATGCATGCGCGACGACGCGCTTCTTCGCGTCCTTCACGGGAACCGTGCGACCACTCTCGCTGCGCGGGAAAGCGCCATTCACGAACAACTTCAGCGTCTTCGTCACTTCGACGCGCGTCGTTTCTTTCGTCGCACTCATCGCGCACCTCCGACTTTGACGTACGAGGAAAGTCCTTGTCGTCCACCTTCACGACCGAAGCCCGACTCGCGATAGCCGCCAAATGGCGCACTCGCATCGAAGCGATTGAACGTGTTGAGCCAGACAACACCCGCGGTCAGACGATTCGACATTTCCAGCGCGCGCGCGGCCTTTTCAGTCCACACGCCTGCGCTCAATCCGTACGTCGTGTTGTTTGCGCGTTGCACTGCTTCTTCAGGCGTGCGGAAGGTCATCACGCTGAGCACAGGGCCGAAGATCTCTTCGCGTGCGATCGTGTGTGATGGTTGAACGCCGGTGAAAATCGTGGGTTTACACCAGAAGCCCTTCTTCGGAAGTGTGCAAGAAACCTCGAGTTTCTGAGCACCTTCGTCGGAACCAGCCTTCAAGTAGCGTTGAATCGTTTCGAGTTGCGCCTTTGAGTTGATCGCGCCGACATCGGTGTTTTTGTCGAGCGGGTCACCAACGCGAAGTTGCTGCATGCGTCGCTCGAGCCGCGCCAAGAAATCGTCGTGAATCGATTCTTCGACGAAGAGCCGCGAACCCGCGCAGCAGACGTGGCCTTGATTGAACCAAATGCCGCTGACGACGCCTTCGACTGCTTGATCGAGTGCAGCGTCTCGGAAGACGATGTTCGGGCTCTTGCCGCCGAGTTCGAGCGTGAGTTTCGCGCCGGTTCCAGCGACCGCTTTCGCAATCGCTTTGCCAACATCGGTCGAGCCTGTGAAGGCAATCTTGTGAATGCCGAGTTTGCCGCCGTTCTTTCCGGCAAGTGCTGTGATCGCGCGTCCGGCATCGGGTCCGCCAGTGACGATGTTCACAACGCCATCGGGAACACCACACTCCGCGAGAATCTCCGCGAGGAAGAGCGCCGTCATCGGCGTTGTTTCCGCGGGCTTCAGGACGCACGTGTTGCCGCAGGCAAGCGCTGGCGCGAGTTTCCACGCCGCCATCATCAGCGGGAAGTTCCACGGAATGATCTGGCCGCAGACTCCGATGGGTTTCGGCGTCGCGCCCGCGAAGGCGTATGCGAGCTTGTCGCACCAACCGGCGTGATGAAAGAAGTGCTGCACGACCAGCGGCAGATCTTCGTCGCGTGATTCCTTGATCGGCTTGCCGCCGTCCATCGACTCGAGGACGGCGAGTTCGCGGGAGCGCTCTTGGATGCGGCGCGCAACGCGGAAGAGAATCTTCGCGCGTTCAGAAGGCTTCGTCTTCGACCACTTCGGAAACGCCTTGTGCGCCGCAGTGACCGCGCGCGCGACGTCTTCCGCGCCCGCATCCGCGACCTTTGCGATCGGTTCTTCAGTCGCTGGATTGATCGACTCGAAGTACTTTCCGGACTTTGGCTCGACGAACGAGCCTCCGATGAAGAGCCCGTACGAGGCTTTGAGCGCGGGTCGCACGCTTTCAGGCGCGGGGGCGTAGGCAAAGGGTGAGATCGTCACGGAAGCGAGTCTAACGGCGCGGGGGCGGGGGTGCGGTCTCGCGCCGTTTTGCGAGCGACGAATCTCGCAGGCGGGTCTTGGCGAAGTCCGCCGCATGACTCGATTCTTCCAAAGCCTCGCTGCACTCGTCACGCTGCCACTCACTGCCTGCGCCTCGTTTGAAAGCGATCCGAACAAGATTCCGGAGCCGGTGAAGGGGAACGCGCAGGCTGCCCAGCAGGCTTCACAGAACTCTGCACCTGGCGCCGTGACCGATGAGGCCGCGCCTGCGAGCAAGGAATCGGTCGGTGCTGTTGAAGCAGCCGCGGCGCAGCCCGCGTACTCAGGCCATTCGGGACGCGCCTCCGAGCCAGGCGCTGAAGAGCCAAACGCCGTGCGCACGCCAAGCCTCATCACGCGCGTCGGTGGCGACAAGGAAGCGTCGATCGAAATCATCGACGGCGTCTACCGCTTCGGACCGTCGCGCATCGAGTCGCCGCTTCCCGCGGGCTACCCCGAGCCAACGCCGCCCGGCGCGATTGATCTCAAGCGTTACCCGTCCGTCCGCCGCGCGGAGTTCGTGTCGTCGGGCTCGCCTGCGAGCGGCATGAACATGGGCTTTTTCCCGCTGTTTAATCACATCAAGAGTAAAGACATCGCGATGACGAGTCCTGTCGAGATGGACTATCGCGACATGTTCGATCCCGCGACCGGTAAGCGCGAGCAGAAGTCTTCGATGTCGTGGACGATGAGCTTCCTCTATCGCACCGCGGAACTCGCTCCAACGGGGAAGGACGGCAGCGTCCTCATCACCGATCGCCCGGAGGTGGAGGTTCTTGCGATCGGCATGAACGGCCCCTATGGAACAGGTGTCGTTGAGAAGGGGCTCGGACTCCTGCACGACTGGCTCAAGGAACATCCTGAGTACGAGATTGCGGGCGACGTGCGCGCGTTCCACTACAACGGGCCGTACATCGCGAACCGCGTGAAGTGGTCGGAAGTGCAGCTTCCAGTGCGGAAGAAGTCGGCGTAATCCCGCGCGAAAGTCGCGACACGCCGAAGTCCAATCGCGTCCAACTTCGCTTCTTCTCGAAATCCGTTTCTCCACGCCGCGCGGCTGAACCCGCGCGGTTCTTTTTGCCGACACTCTGCGCATGTCAGCCCAGTCCCAGTCCCAAGCCTCGTCCCCATCCCCAACCCGATCGCCATCGTCCGCCGCGGGTTCGCGTCGCATCATTTGCACGCTCGATATTGGCGGCACCAACGCGAAGGCGCGCTGCGCCCACTGGGACGACAAGCGCGCGGCGCCGTCGGGTCCGGGGTACACCCCCGAGCAACTCGCGAAGGACCTGCCCACGCTGCTCGCGGGTGAGAAGGTCGACGGCATCACGATTGGCTTGCCAACGCCGATTTGCGCGGGACGTCCGCTGATGGACCCGGTCAACCTTGGGCCGGGATGGAAGGACTTCGACTACCGCGCCGCGTTCGGTGTGCCGGTGAAGATTCTCAACGATGCGGCGATGCAGGCGATCGGCTCGCACGTTGCCGCGGGGCTGACGAACGAGAAGATGCTTTTCCTTGGCCTTGGCACGGGCCTGGGCAGCGCGATGGTCGTTGGCCGACAAGTGCTTCCAATGGAACTCGCGCACCTTCCCTACAAGAAGGGCAAGTCGTTCGAAGACTTCGTTGGAATTCGCGGTCGCGAGCGAAGCGGCACGCGCAAGTGGCGCGGCCACGTTGCAGAGTGCGTGAAACTCCTGCGCGCGGCGCTGTTGCCTGATGTCGTGGTCCTCGGTGGCGGAAACTCGAAGGCGCTCAAAGATGTGCCTGCGGGATGTGTCCTCGGTGCGAACTCCAACGCGTTCCTCGGCGGTTACGCCGTGTGGAGCGACGAGTGGGCGGGCGCGGCGACGGCGCTTTGACGCGAGATCGCATTTTGAGGCGTAACACGGTAACGCTCGTATTCGCGCAGATATCCGTCGCGCGCACGCGAACTCTCTTGCGTGAAGAGTGTCGAGTTCAGCGGCTGAGGCTTGGTGCGGGTTGCAGGCTTGCGAGCGCCTGAATGACCTGCTTCATCGAGCAGCGTCCAGCGGGCTCTACCATCAAACACTTCGCAACGAGATCGGAGAGATCACGGCGAATCTCAGGGTCACCGAGCGACATCAGTTGGCTCGGGCCGAGTTGATCCGCTTCGACGCGAATGCGCTTGTCTGCGGTGTGTTGGCTCTGCGGCGCGAACAGGCCGCGTGCGAGAATCGCGTACATCGTTGCGCCGAGGTTGAAGACATCGGTACGCTCGGTGACGGGCGCGTATAGACGCTCCTTCACTTCGCGCGCTTGTTCGGGCGAGATATAGCCAGCCGACCCTTGCAGGCGAACCTTCTGGGTGCCAACATCGACCGCTTGACCGAGGTCAATGATCTTCGTGATGCGACGATCTTCGTCGTAGAGAATGTTGAGCGGCTTCATATCCGCATGCACAAAGCCCTTCTCGTGCATGTGCTGCAGACCGTTGGCGACATCGAGGAAGATCTTGAGGCACTCAGGCATCGATGGACGAGTGCCGCGATTGACGTGCTCGCTCAACGGCGGCGCGTCGATCAATTCCATGACGAGCCCAAGATCATTCGACTTCGCGCGGAGGAGCTTGGTCAAAAGCCCTTCGCCTTCAAGCGCCACGAGCTTTCGGATCGCTGGGTGGTTGAGCGCCTTGCCGACGCGCCACTCTGCTCGAAGCTGATCGAGGTAACGCTCTTCCTTCTCGCCTTCCGAAATGACGTGCTTCAGTGCGTACGCAGTATGGGACTTGGTGTCCTCGACTTCGTAGACACGGCTCCACGCACCGTCACCGATGACTCGGCGGACGCGATAACCAAAGAGTTCCTTGGCGACCTTCCGTTGGGCTGCTGGCGTACTCATCGCGCGCCCCCAGAGCACCGCGGCCCAATCCGAGTCAGCGAAAGGAAAAAATCAATGGAACGACAAACCGACATGAAGACAAACCAGAGGTTTCGAGCCCGAGGAACGAAGTCCGAGAAGGGCACAGGCGGCGCGCCGCCACCGGAAGAAATGGACTTGGAGAATAGTCGAAGCGGGGTACGCGCGGGGGCGTGGGTACAGAATGACTGAATCTTCCGGATATTGCCCAATTCGAGGTCAATACGCCGGACACCGGTCCATTTCATCGACTCATCGAGAGTGAGGCCTGCAGTCGAAGCCGTCGTCTTCCCGAGAGAAATCGAAGGAGCGGGCGGTCTGGGAGAGCGGGACTGCAATGCACGGCGCGGAACGATCGGTGCCCGGCACGTGCCATGCAGTGCACGGCACAGAGCGGCACGTGCCGCACACAAAAGTATTCAAGCGTAAAGCACGGCTTGATCTGTATTTGTGTGGACATATGCATGGTGCCTGGCACGTGCCATGCAGTGCCAGGCACTGAGCGGCACGTGCCGTGCACCGTTGGGAGCCGCAGTCGGGCGGGGCGTATCACGCCTCGGCAAAGTCGTCGCGCGCGGCGTAGCCCCCGCGCTTCAGCCGTGCGAGTTGGCGCAGCAGATCGTTCAACAGCGTCGACGCGCCAAAGCGGAAGAGATGCGGCGCGAGCCACTCGGGCCCGAGCGTCTCATGCACCATGACGAGCTGCGCAATCGCCGATTTCGCCGTGCGAATGCCGCCCGCGGGCTTCATCCCGATGCGCACGCCCGTCTCGCGATACGCATCGCGAATCGCTTCAAGCATGACGAGCACCACGGGCATCGTTGCGGCCGGCGTGACCTTGCCCGTCGAGGTCTTGATGAACACTTCGCCATCTTTCGCGGGTCCGGCTGCGAGCGCCGCGCGGATCGAGAGGTCGCTCGCGTAGCGAACCGCGTCGAGCGTCTCGAGTTCGCCTGTTTCGAGAATGATCTTGAGGTGCGCGGGTCCGCACGCCTCACGAACGCGCGCGATTTCGTCGGCGACGAGCGCATCCTCGCCCGCGAGAAACGCACCGCGGCTGATCACCATGTCGATCTCGTCCGCACCGTCGCCGACGGCGCGGCGCACATCGTCGAGCCGAATGTCGAGCGGAAACTGGCCGCTCGGGAAACCCGTCGCAACCGACGCGATGTGCACGCCACTCCCCGCAAGCGCGTCGCGCGCGACCGCGACGAGGTTTGGGTAGACGCAAATCGCCGCCACACTTGGAACCGGCGCCGCGCCCATCGCGATCAATGCTCGATCGAGCACCGGCGCCGGCGAAATCGCCTTCCGGCAAAGCGACCGCACTTTCTCCGGCGAATCCTTGCCCTCGAGCGTGGTCAGATCGGTCATTGAGATCGCTAGCCGGAGCGCGTACTCCTTGCTGGAGGCCTTGATCGAGCGCTTGCCGAAACTGTCGGCGCGGCGCGAGGCCATCACAGAGTCGACGGGTCGACGCGCGGGGAGAGAAATGTCGCGGAGTCGATCCATCGCGTCGGTCCGTTCATCCGTCGATTCGTCTGATGATTCGCCTGTCGATCAGCCGCCGCGCGCGGCGCGGAAAAGAGCGGGCAGGCTTGCGGCCGAACGGAGCACAAGGCGGCGATCGGTCGGGCTTTCGATCCCGTAGACGAGGATCATTTCGGTGCGATTGTCGAGGACAAACAGCGCCTCGTACGGAGCTTCGTCTGGACCCTGGCCGGTCGACGCGGTGAGCACCGTCACGCCGTTGTCGCCCGTGTTCATTCCCGCGGCCATCGGCGTCGCAAACGCCGCAGGATGCAGACGGCCCGCTTCGACGATCGCGAGCGCGGTGATCGCAAAGGCGCTGGTCGCGAGGATGGCGTGGGTCGTTTTCATCGGGAAGTGGGTCGAGTCAGGCGGGCTTTGACGGGCTTTGACGGGGTTTGGCGGACCGAACGGCTCAATTCGAACGCGGGCGCAAGCTGTCGGCGCCGTCGGTCGACATGTTGCGATAGCCGAGGCCTTGGAGTTGCCGCGAGCGCGGATCCCATTGCACCGCGATCACCTCTTGGGTCGTTTCATCCACGATGTAGACCGCGTGCGTCTCGGTGCCGGGAATCCGACCGGATGCTGCGGTGTAAGTCCCGCGCGGCCGGAATGCCTGCGCACCTGCCGGCTTCGACAACTCGACCGTCGCGAGGAGCCCGAGGGCGGCGACATTCGCGAGGATGAGCAGCGGAAGTGGGCGGATTCGTTTCATCATGACGCGATCGACCTTTGAAGTTCGCCTGCAACGCGCGCCTCTGAACGCATCGAGCTCGGTTGCGCGAGACGCGCAATCTGCGGGCTGCGTGACCCGAGATCGAAAGCCCCGAGGAGGAAGCCTCAAGACACCAAAGCCTCAAGAGCCCGAAGCCTCGAGAGCCCGAAGCCTCAGGAGCCTGAAGCCTCAGGAGCCTGAAGCCTCAAGAGCCCAAAGCCACGATCAAAGGTCGGTATGCGAACGCTTCGACGGCATGAGTGAGACCGTGACGATGATTCCGAAAAGAAGCGCCATCACGAGGTATCCGACGACCGGTCCCGGTGTGGGTTGGCCGATTGGCTCTGGCGGAGGCATGGAATCCTGCGCGAGCGCGGTGGAGGCGGCGGCGAGCGTCGTCGCGATTGCGGCGAGAGAGCGTGTAAAGCGCATCGGAACAGGATACGGGAAGGAAGCCGCAGAGTGGCGAGGTTTCACGAGACACGCGTGATCAATTCGTTGCCGCGCGCGGTCGCTGATCGACGTTCGGCGTGAAGGACCTCGAGGGTCGGGGGCGCCACGTGGAATGCCCAACGCGGACGCGCCGCGTGTCATCCACCAATCGGGGCGACGGGCGTGAGTTCGACGCGCCCATCGTGCTCGATCACCCGCGCAAGCGCGTGTTGCGGATCGTGGTCGAACGCGAGCATCCAACCTTCTCGCGCGGCACGCCCGAGAATCTCCCGCTTCGAGAGCATCGCGTCATACGCAAGCATGTCGTAACCAAGACTCGCCGCCGGATGAGCATGGTGCAAGGTCGGGCACGAGTCGCCAGCGAAGAGCACGCACGGAGAAACTTCACCTGCCGGCGGCCGCACGAGGATGCTCTGGTGTCCCCACGTGTGGCCACGCGTTGGCAGGAGTTCGATCCGATCAAGCGGCGTCGCCGCGCCTTCGTGCAACTCGATCGCGTGCGCGATCGGCTCGAGATGCGAGCGGAGATAGGTTCGAGTCATCGTGCTCTTGTTCGCAAGCGCATCTTCCCATTCGGTGCGTTGCACGTGGATTCTCGCGTTCGGAAAGACCGGTACGAGATTCGTCGTGCCAACACCATCGAAAGCCGTCAAGCCCGCCGCATGATCAAAGTGAAGATGCGTGAGCACAATGTGTGCGATCTCACGCGGATCAACGCCCGCTTCCGCCAGCGCATCGACAGCCGTGCGCGGCGCAAGTGCATACATCGCGCGTTCTTTGTCGGTCCACTTGTCACCGCAACCTGCTTCGATGAGTACGAGGCCATCCCGCGTTTCGACGAGCAGTGAGCGCGTGACGAGCGCGATGCGATTGTCCACGTCTGCCTCCGTCCACGTCGACCACATCGTCTTCGGGATGAGTCCGAACATGCCGCCGCCATCAAGACGGAAGGCGCCAGTGGTGAGGAAGCGAAGACGAGAAGGAGTCATGTGGAATCACTCAAATTCGTTGCCTGCGGATAACGCACCGGATGCGCAACTGTTGTGCATCATTGCAACACGCACCGACGCCTCGTAGCGTACTCAGAGGCCAAGATTTATCGCGCCTGCCCGCATCATTCGCAGAGTGCAAATCGCATTTGCGCTCACACAGAGTCGAAGTATGGTCCAACTCGCGCGTTCACTGCGCATGGAAAGATCCCCACATGAGTACGCGATCCATCGTCGGAATCTCCGCCATCGCTCTTGCCACGCTTTGCGCGATGCCTGCACTTGGGCAGACTCTTCCACCGTTTCCGCACCTTGATGCAAAGGACGAACGCGCACTCGTGGAACGGATCGAGGCGTTCGCGAAAGTGCGCAATGATGTCGCATCGGCGCTCGTCGACGCTCAAGCGCTGCTTGCGCTGATCGAAGGCGATGAGATGCCCGACGACCTTGCGGGTTTGCTCGGCAGCGGTCAACGCGTTTGGCGTACGCGCGCTGGTGGCGATGGCGGCACGTTTATCCATTTCCGCCATCCAAAGAATCCAAGCGCGATGAGCGATGTGCTTGTGCGCAACACCGAGCGCGGACCGCGCGTCACCGCCGTCGTGCGCGATGGACAAGGCAGCGCGGAGAGCGTGCGCACGCTTGATGATGGACGCATGATTCGGCAATTCCTCGCCGACATCGATCGCGGCGAATGCGGTGGATGCAGCGCGACGGATGGTGAAGGTCCGATGAAGGACGCAGGCTCGGAGAATGGCGGCGACGGTAGCGGCGAAGGCGGTCTCGCTGGCACATGCAACGACGGCAACACCGTCGATGTCTTCACGCTTGTGCATGTGGACGCCGCCATTGAGATGGGTGGCCTGTTGGCTGCGCTTGATGAAGTGCTTCTCGCGATGGAAGTTTCGAATGAGGCGTACATCAACTCGGGTATCACGCTTCGCGCACGTACCGTTGGTATTCGCATCGTCGCCGATGAACTCTTCCAAGGCGACAACTACAGCACGGATCTTGATCGCCTACGAAATGCCACCGATGGATTCTTCGACATCGGCACCGATAGTCGTGCCGAGTGGGGAGCCGATCTCATCAAACTCATGCGCATCGATGATCCAGTGGATGGCGTGGGCGGCGTCGTGGGGCTTGCGTACACGCTCACGAGCTCATCCACGACTCCATCAAGCCGCGGGTTCAGCGTCGATTCGTGGACTTTCTCCATCTCGAACCTCACCTTCCCGCACGAACTCGGCCACAACATGGGCTGCTGCCACGCGCCCGGCGACGGCGGTGGATGTAATGGAACGTCGGACGCGTACTACACCTATTCCGTGGGCCATCGATTCACGGGTGTGAGCGGGAACAACTACCGCACAGTGATGGCGTACAACCCAGGCACACGCATTCCGTATTTCAGTTCGCCGCTTGTGGATTTCGACGGTGTTGCCACCGGCACTGCAGATCGCGACAACGCGCGCTCGATCCGCAACACACGCACCTATTTCTGCGATTACGTCTGCAGCACCGTGCCCGACAACGATGAGTGCATTTCTGCAACGACGATCGCGGACGGCAGTTTCCTCAACGTCACGAACGATCACGCGACGAACTACGGCACCTCAGGCTACACCGTCGCTGGCAGCGATTACAACGATGTGTGGGCGAAATTCGTCGCACCCGCGAACGGACGCGTGCTCTTGCGTTTGTGTCCATCAAGCGCGACGACCGAGACGACGCTCGCGGTCTACGAAGATTCGTGCGCGGGCACACGTATCGCGACCGACGCCGGCACGTTCGGCTTTGAGTTCTGCGCGTCGCAATACGCGTCGGCGGTCGAGTTCCCCGTTTTCTCGGGCGAAACCTACTACATCCGCTGCTCGTGCGTAGGGAACGCGATCTTCACGGGAACGCTGCGCTACGACTTCACGTCGAACGGGCTTTGCGGCTTCGGCACTGGTTCGTGCTACGAAGTGCACGCCGTGCGTGGATGCAACAACTTCGATTGCTGCGGCACCGTGTGTGGCATCGATCCATTCTGCTGCGAGACAACGTGGGACCAAACATGCGTCAACGAAGCGAACGACTTCTGCGCGCAATGCGGTGACACCGATGCCACGTGCTACGCACCGCATGCGGGGCACGGCTGCGCGACGCCCGCGTGCTGCGCGCTCGTCACAGCAGCGGACAGCACGTGCGGTCACTACCAGTGGGATGCGGGTTGCGCGGAACTCGCGATGACGCTGTGCGCAGGTTGCGGCTCACCAACGGCAGGCGATTGTCGCGCGGTGCACTTAGGGACGGGCTGCGCGATTGAGTCGTGCTGCACTGCGGTCTGCGCGGCCGACGTCTACTGCTGCGAAGCCGAGTGGGACATCTTCTGCGTGAATCGCGCAGTCGATGTCTGCGGCTTGCCCGGCGATCTCAACGGTGACGGCAGCGTGAACGCGAGCGATCTCGCGGCGCTGCTTGGCGCGTGGGGCACCGCCGGCGGCGACGTGAACGGTGACGGCACGACAAACGCTGCCGACATGGCCGCGCTGCTCAACGCGTGGACAGGTTGATGCGTTGAAGCGCGTGCGCAGCGGTCGAGTGCTTCGTGCGCGTTCTTCATGCGCGTTCTTCGGCGGTACGCTGTCGTGATGCATGCGATACTCGTCGCGAACATGCTTGCGGCAGACACGCTCGAGAACTTCATCGTCGCAAAACCGACGAGCGCGGCTTGGGCAGCTCTCGCGAGCAACAGCGCCATCACGGTCGTGGCCCTCGCAGCACTGACGCTTTTCGCGTATCTCTTGCTACTTTTCCGTCCGCCGTCGCGGGCGCGTGTGGTTTGCGGATTCATCGCGGTGACTGGCTTGAATCTACTCATGCCAAGCATGTTTGCGTTGATGGTGCTTTCAAAATTTCCGATGGCACTTCGCGTGGTGCTCGTAATCGTTCCGCTCCTCGCGTTCGCGTTTTTTGTGCGCGGAATCGTGTGGATCGCGTGCCATTGGCGCGTCTTTGATCCGACGCGCTGCGGTGTCTGCAATCACCAACTCCTGCGTGAGCAAATCGACTGCCCAGAATGCGGTGCCGCGAGGCTAGTATCGCCCCTGTGGGGTTGGGGAGCCGAACAATCGCGCGTACAGGCGCGCACAGCACTCGCGATCGCGTGCGTCATCATCTCGCTCTACGCGGTCGGTGCGCTCGGCGTGATGAAACTGGAATGGCACGCAAAGCTCTTCGTTGAACTCTTCGATGAGCATGAGGCCGAACTCGCGACGATTCTCGCCGACGCAACAGTCGACGAACGAGCTTTCGCTCCCGAGATCGCTGTGGACGGCGATGCGAGTTACGGCGCGCAAGGTCGGATTCGCGAAGTCTCGGGCGCAGTCGCCGCGCCACCAGCTGTCGATGGTCAGACGATTCGGTTTGTCGCGCTCACACCACCCGACGGGCGCGCGATCGATGGCGCATGGCTCGACTCCCTTCCGACGAAACTTGCATCGTTTCCGCCGACTTCGGCAGAGGCTTCAGCGAACTGGATGAGGACCATCACCGCACGCCTCGATGGAAAGAGCGCGAACTTCGCGAGCGACATCGCGGATGTTCGGACAACGATTGACCTCCGCTACCCATCACTGTGGGCCATCATCGCGGTGATGTGTGCGGGCCCCATCGCAGCTGCGCTCGTCGCATTCGCGTGGAAGCGCTTCATAGCGCACATCATGCGCAAGGCGCAGGCGGCAACGCAAAGCAGGG
>JAIYCA010000294.1 GCA_027488265.1 Planctomycetaceae bacterium | reverse complement strand
CGAAACCACCTTGTCGGATTCCCGTTCTCGCTGCACAAAACGAAGAGATTCGCGCGGACCCGCCGGATTCGCTGGCGCATACGCGCTGGCCTCCGAATCAGGGTATTTGTTCGGCGTGATGTCTTCGTATTCCACCATGCGTCCAAAGGTAGTGGAGACTGGTCACTCTCGCATTTCGTCAAACGTAGGGACTTTTCCCCGCTTTGATTTCTGCGCTGCAGCCAAAGGAAGCGACTTCATTCTTCCTCGATGGTGCGCAAGTTTCCGCGTGTCATTCTCGCGTGCAGCACGCAACATACGCATCAACCCCGCACAAGTCGGACAGGCTTGGAGAGCCATATGACGCAGATCACGACGCCGAAGGAAGCGATGTTTGAAGCCGCGACGTCGGAAGCAGCGACGTTCAACACCGCAATATCGGATGCTTTCGCGCCACAAGGGGCAAACACTCGAGGCGTACAGGCAAGTGTTACTTCGCACCACGAAGATCCGCGACTGGGACACCGCGTCGTCTCGGTCGTCGTGCCATCCACCGAAGCTGTGATCGTTCCGCTTCGAGATCCCGCGAAAGCCTTTGATCCGTCGGAAGTCATCATCGAGGCCATCGCGCGAGAGTTGACACGACGTTGCGGCGGGAATCACGTGCTGAATCGCATGGAGGCAGCCGCGCAGTTCTTGAAATGGCTCAGTGATGTTCAAGCCGCGAACAACGCGACACACTCGTTGCCATCGAAACTGGATTGATTGGCGAAAGGTGCGCACTCATTGCGCAGGAGGAGAGAATCATGGATCTACCAAGCGGAACGTTCCAAACAGCGACCTCACCAACCCCATCGGCGGGCAGGTCTGGAAAGCCGTTTTCCGACGAGAAAACCAGTGCACAGGAGCGAACAGGGCGATGGACGTCTATCGGCGTTACCCCCATTCGAATTGCCACTACCGACGCACGCGTGGCATCGCTCTACGCGGGTTCGCTCGATGATCGTGGCCGATTGCATCTCGTCCACGTCGACACGTTGAAAACGCGCTGGGAGGACTTCCACCAAACTCATCGCCCCGATGAGCTCGGCCGCGGACCTTCTGCGAACGCTGTACAGCGCCCCGCTTCTCTCGGCCATGAACCGGAGGAACTCGCGCGTCGGTTTGCGCGGGATGTTTCAGAATGGCTTCATCGTGCCAAAGAGGCTGCGCCCAACGAAGCGTTGGCGGTGTTCGCGGCCCCCCGCTTCTTAGGGCATCTTCGCGACGCACTCGGCCCCCTGACCGATGGCATTGCGCTTTATCGCGGGGAGTTCACAACACTTCGAACCAATGAGCTCGCCGCTCATCCAACCGTCAGACTTCTCGCACAGTCGATGCGCACCGAAGCTCGAACAAGCGTGATTCGCGCAGGAGTCGCGCGATGAAGAGTGCTATCAGTGAAGCGCGTAGCCTCATGGTGGAAGACCAAATCCGTGCACGCGGAGTCAAAGACCCGCGTGTACTCGATGCCATGCGTGAAACACCTCGCGAGCGATTTGTTCCGTCACGACTCGCAGACCTTGCCTACGAGGATGCACCGCTTCCGATTGAGGAAGGCCAGACGATTTCGCAACCCTACATCGTCGGCCTCATGCTCGAAGCCGCACGGATCAAGCCTACCGATCGAGTGCTCGAGATCGGAGCAGGAAGTGGCTACGCATCCGCGGTCATTTCGCTGCTCGCGAAGGAAGTTCTCGCGATTGAGCGATTTCCCTCACTTGTTGCCCTTGCGCAAGCGCGTCTCGAGGCGATCAATTGCCGAAACGTCACAGTGCAACAAGGCGATGGGACGCTCGGCGCGGCAGACCGTGCGCCATTCGATGCCATTATTGTTTCTGCAGGCGCGCCCGAGGTTCCACCGTCACTCCTCGCACAACTCGCTCTTGGCGGACGACTCGTCATCCCAGTCGGGCACGATGCGCGGGCCCAAGAACTCGTCGTCATTGAGAAAACAGACGAGCATCGCTTCGATCGCCGATCGCTTGGCCACGTGCAATTCGTCCCGCTCATCGGAACCGAGGGCTGGGCTTCGGAGGGCGCCGTCGTCGGAATTCGCCGCGCCGCGCCAGAAGTGCGACTTGGAAAGCGTGATCGAGCAAAGATCGCACGCACCATCGCGGATGCGTGTGAGCCATTTGGAGATCTTCGCCATGCGCCACTTGATGCGCTACTCGCGCGTATTGGGCACGCACGCGTGGTACTGATCGGCGAGTCAACGCACGGAACGAGCGAGTTCTATCGGCTCCGCGCTCGAATCACCGCCGCACTCGTGGCACGGGCGGGATTTAAAGTCATCGGAATCGAGGCTGATTGGCCTGATACTGCTGCGATTGATCGCATGGTTCGTAAACGTCCGGCGAGTCCGCTGCGCGAACCGATGTATGCACGCTTTCCAACGTGGATGTGGCGCAACATCGAAATGCAGGAGTTCGTGAGTTGGCTCGCCAGACGAAACGAGACCCTCGAGCCGAGCAAGCGCGCGGGAATTCACGGCCTAGATGTCTACGGACTCAACAACTCAATCGGCGCGGTCATTGACTTTCTCGCGCGCGTCGACCCATTCGCGGCCGAACAAGCGCGCGAGCGATACTCTTGCTTTTCTCCGTGGGAACAAGATCCCGCAACGTGGGGTCGCGCGGCAGCAGTCGGACTCACACCAACTTGCGAACACGAAGCAGTTGCAACGCTGAAGTCGCTTCTCGAAGAACGTCTTCGGTATTCGCGTGAAGATGTTGATGCGTTCTTCGATGCCGCGCGCGCCGCCACGGTCGTCGGCGAAGCCGAAAAGTACTACCGTGCGATGTATCGCAGCAGTCGAGAATCATGGAATCTGCGTGATCGCCACATGTTTGAAACGCTGCTCGCGCTTCTCGAACATCGGGGCTCCGATACGCGTGCAGTGATCTGGGCCCACAACTCGCATGTTGGCAATGCCGCAGCCACGGAGATGGGAACGCACGGCGAAATCAACCTCGGCCAACTTGTGCGCGAGCGATTCGGGAACCAGGCATACCTCATCGGTTTTGGAACCGATCAGGGAACTGTTGCTGCCGCATCGAACTGGGACGCTCCGATGGAAGTCAAAACGGTGCGTCCATCACACGAGGACAGTTACGAGCGCATCATGCATGAAGCTTGCCGGCTGCTCCCCGCGCCGAGCAACTCATTCTTCCTGCCGCTGCGATCGGCCCATGCACCCGCCTTGCGCGCTGAGTTGATGCATCCGCGCCTCGAGCGCGCGATCGGCGTTGTCTACCGACCCGAGACTGAACTCGTCAGTCACTACTTTGAAGCGAATCTACCCGCGCAATTCGACGAGTACATCTGGATTGATCAAACCACAGCACTTGAGCCCACCGCGCTCCCTCCAACTGGCGAGTACGAAATCGAGTTCCCAACTCCGGCGGGCCGCACTCCGGCAGGCCGGACTCCAGCAGGTATGGAGTCCATTCCGGATACGTATCCCTTTGGCCTGTAACAACTGCCGAACGCTTGCGCGAACACCACATGAAGCGGGCTTCCTGATTTCGGGAGGCCCGTTTTCGTGCGTATTTGTCGCGAGACTTAAGGCTCGCTCAAATCTTCTCCTCACTCGATGCCGCGGCTTCGCATCAGCTGGCTCGAGGTAACCCGACAGGAACTCCATGGGGCTTCATGCCATGGGGCTTCATGCCATGGGGCTTCATGCCATGGGGCTTCATGCCATGGG
>JAIYCA010000075.1 GCA_027488265.1 Planctomycetaceae bacterium | reverse complement strand
GGTGGTACCAGGACCTGCGACAGGCTTGTTCGCGTCGGGAACCGCAGGAGCGTTCTTCCCAACCATGGAGCGCTTGACGAGCATCGTGAGTGACGGCGCCTTCGGATTGTCTGTCTTGATCGTGATCTTGGGTGAGCGACCAGCGCTCTCCCAGTTGGCCCAATCGACCGTCAGCGTGTGGCGCTGCTTCGACTCGGTCGTGAGATCCTTGATGACCGGCGGCGACACTTCCGTGACTTTGAAGGCAGTTCCGTCTGCACTCTCGAGCGAAATGATGCCTGGAGCCGTGGTTGAACCATCTTCACTCGGCGAATCGAGCATGGCCGGCGTCATCAAGACATAGGCGACGACATTGCCTTCGACCGAGAGAACCACGGGATTGTGATTCTCGATCTGGAAGGTGACTTTCTTGCTGAGCTTGATGCCTTGGGTCGAACCTGGCTTCAGCGTGATTTCGCAGGGAGCCATTCCTCCCGGCGGAATCGGATCCTTTGGCCAAACTGGAGTCGTGCAGCCGCAACCAGGAATCGCCTTCGAAATGCGAATTGGTTCCGAGTGGACGTTCTTAATCTGAACCGTGATCGTCTTCGCAGTATCAGCCGCCATTTCACCGAGGTCGGCGATCGGCGGGATGAACTCAATGACCGGAGCTTCGTTCGGATTCACTGCCTGCGCATCAACGGCCTGCTTCGCGGGCTCGGCGGCAGTATTCGTCGGACGCGTGTTCGTGATGAGATCCTTCGTGCGCTGCGCTTCGGACTTCGCAGGTGCCGTTGGTTTCTGGAGGGGAGCTTCCTTGGCCGACTCCGCTGCCGATCCGGTCGGAGGGTTGGTTGGCTTCGCGTCTTGTGCCGCGACGTTGCCAGCAAGGGCGACCGCGAGTGTGAGCGCGGCGGTAGTTCCGAGGAGGTCGAATCGGTTGGTCCAACGGGCGGATCGCATAGTCATGGTTCCCTTATTTCGTATATGCATTTTCGTGCATGTCGCTGTGTGTCTGCCGCTGACGTGCGCTTGTTTGTTCGGACAAGCGCGGAGATTTCTTTCGTTTCAATGCCCCTCTTGGGCAGAACTGGCTTGCAGGTCGTTTGAGAGAGCCGAACCCAGACACCACGGGCCCGTCAGCATCTTCTCGACGGCTCTACGGATCGACCCCGCCCTCGGCTGCGCCGATGCAACGGGATCCCCTCTATCGGACTGCCTACCGCTGTGGGTTCAGTCGAGTTGAGGGGAAGCGAGATTCTAATCTTCAGAAAGATGAAATTGCGCCAAGCGGCTTCAGTGGGCCCGTTACACTCCTGAACTTTACACGCCACCCGAATTGGCTGAAAACGAGATAGTTCGCCCATGAGCACCGACACTCTCCCCGAGCACATTGCCCGCCCCGCCCTTCGCCGGATCCATCCTGTGCCCGTCCAAGGCGAGGTGGCTGATCAGCAGGGAAACCGTCAGAAGGCGACCTTTCTCGGACTGCAAGATCCTTGCATGCTTTCGTCTCAGATGATGGTGGTTCCGCCGCAGGCGTTCCAAGTCATGCAGTTCTTCAATGGCGAGCGCACGATCGAAGAGATTGGTGCGGAGATCAAGATTCCAGACATCGCGCCGCTTGTTGAACTTGTGAAGAAGCTCGACGAGTTCGGCCTCCTTTGGGGTCCCACGAGCGAAGCGCTCGAAGAGAAAAAGAAGGCTGCGATCCTCGAAGCAGGCGCCTTCCCCGCGGGCGCAACTCGCTCGCTCGGCGAAGACCCTACGGCGATCCGCGCGCAACTCGAGAAGTGGCTCGATGAAGCGGAGGACGCGGGCATCGAAGAAAAAATCGCTGGCATCGTCACCTGCCATCTCGACTATCAACGCGGCTCGCCGATTTACGCGTCGAGCTACCGCACGATCGCGAAGGGTCCCCGCCCTGATCGCGTCGTCATCCTCGGAAACAACCACTTTGGCCTCGGCGACGGTGTGACCGTCGCCGAACTTGGGTTCGAGTCGCCTCTCGGGCGCGTTCGGACCGATGCGAACATCGTTGCGCGGCTGCGCGCAGCGAGCGGCGAGGCTCTCTTCAAGGACATGCTCGATCACCTCCCAGAGCACTCGATCCAACTCCAGTTGCCTTGGATTCAGCATCTGTTCGGCGACGTTCCGGTGATTGCCGCGCTCATCCCAGATGCGAACGCACCACTTGTTGCCGAGGATGGCGAGCGTCTTGGAATCGACGCATTTGTGAAGGTCCTCCGCGATGCGCTCGCGGCAGAAGGTGGCCAGACGTTGATTGTCGCAAGCGCTGATCTTGCGCACGCGGGCCGCGCCTTTGGCGATCAAGTTGCGATTGGTGACGCTCAGCGTCGCGAAGTTGAGAAGCACGATCGTGCGCTGATGAAGGCGTTCATCGAGGGGCCGACGCAATTCATGACCGCCATGCGGGACTCCAAGAACGCCACACGTTGGACATCGACTGGCGCGCTCGTAGCAGCTTCGAAACTCGCATCGCCGAGTTCCGTTGAACTCATCGACTACCGCCAGACGGTGGACGAACAAGGCAACGCACTCGTCTCTGCGGCGTCGATGGCTATGCTTGCGTGATTGTTGACTGAGGCATCCGAGAGATCGCTTGAGAGTTCTCAAGTGCCCTCAAGTGTCCTCAGACGTCCACGTGCGTTCTGGAGCGTTTTTCCGGTACGTCTCATGAGAGCAGTCATTCAACGGTGCAGCCGCGCTTCGGTGCGCGTCGACGGCGAGGTTGTCGGTGCGCTTCAAGATCGCGGCGGACTTGCCGTGCTCCTCGGGGTTGAAGTCGGCGATACCGTCGCGGAAGCGGTTCGTGTCGCGGAGAAACTGGCGAAACTTCGCATCTTCGAGGACAGCGCCGGGAAGATGAATCTCTCTGTTTCAGATGTGGGTGGATCAGTCTTAGTCATCAGCCAATTCACGCTCGCAGGCGATTGCTCCGGTGGAAACCGACCGAGTTTCGTGCGCGCGGCGCGACCGGAAGTTGCTGAGCCATTGGTT
>JAIYCA010000300.1 GCA_027488265.1 Planctomycetaceae bacterium | reverse complement strand
CGACTGCGCGGTCGCCGCGGAAGTCGTGAGGAAGGTTGTCAGGATCGCGAGGGGCAGTGTGTGGAGCGTGCGTCGCATGATTCGAATCTCCAGCATCTGAACGACCGGCGGCGAGCGCGGATTGCGAAATTCACACTTTTGACGATGCAATCCGGCGATATGGCGGGGGTTTGGGACAGATTTTCACAGGAAGGCAAACGAATTGCTTGCATTTGAAGTCAATCGAGCGAACTTGTCGGACGTTGGTTCGCGGTCGCGACTGTTCAGACGTGAGGGGCCTCACTTCGGCACGACCGCGCCGAGTCAACGTAGGGAATCCACTTCATGCTGCACTCTCGCAACGGTCTCGCTCTTTCGGTCGCCACGACGCTCGCTCTCGCGAACCTTGCATTCGCTCAAGGCGCGGACAACTGCGCTGATGCGGAGTTCATCAAGGGCTACGGAACGTACGCCTTTAGCACTGTCGGTGCAACAACCGATGGCGCTGCGGACGTTCTTTGCAACTTCTTCAGCAACCAGAACATCTACAACGACGTCTGGTTCCGATTCCGTGCGCCCGAGACGTTTGTGGTTGACGTGGCGAGTTGCTCTCAGACGACGCTCGACACCAAGATCGCCGTCTACGGCGGACCAGAGTGCAGCGCGCCCGTGATCGCATGCATCGATGACAATTGTGTCACGCAGTCGCGAACAACTTTCACTGCACAAGCTGGCGCGGAGTACCTGATCCGTGTGGGTTCGTACTACAACACGACAACGACAGGAATGGGTTCAGGTGCGATTGTGATCTCGCCGATCGCGCTTCTTGGCGATGTCACCAACAAAGCGACTGGTCGTCGATACGTGGCCGTGAGTGCGACCACATGGACTGCGGCTGAGGCGCTTGGCGTCTCGCTCGGCGGTCATCTCGTTTCGATTGGTGGTGCCGAGGAACAGGATTTCGTGTGGCAGAATTTCCGCAATCTCGGCGGCGTCGATCGACGCATTTGGATCGGATTTTCAGATCGCAACGTCGAGGGTTCGTATGAGTGGTCCGACGGAACGCCAGCGAAGTACACCAACTGGAATGCAGGCGAGCCAAACAACTCGGGCGGCGTCGAGGACTACGCCGAAATGCTCGGTTCATCTGGCAAGTGGAACGATCTCAACGACGCGGGCTCGGGCTACCCGCACATCGCGGTCATTGAACTTGATGCGGGCGGAGGCGGAGGCGGCGGCGAGCCATGCCCCGCAGACCTCGACGTCGATGGAGCTGTGACCGCATCAGATTTGTCGCTCCTTCTCGCAACGTGGGGTGATCCATCGGGTGGCGCAGACGTCAACGGCGATGGATTCGTCGATGCAGCGGATCTTTCGCTGCTGCTTGCCGCGTGGGGCCAGTGCCCGCAGTGAGTGGACAAATCGACCGCGCCCGTTCACCAGCATTGTTTGCATGAGGCTCGCAGCGCTGCGAATCGCGTCGCCCAAGCCGAAGAAACTCAAGAGAACTACGAAGTCGGCGAGGTCACCCTCGCCGATTTTCGTTGTGGTTGATGGATCCCGCACGAGAGGCTGAAGCTGCGAAAGAAAGATCACCGAGCCGTGCGAGTTGCGCGTCGCGCAGCATCGCAATCGTGTCGGCGGAGTGACATTCTGTACCGCCATCGCTTACGGCAAATCCGATGCGAAGGACGTCGCGTTGCAAGATCGTTTCCGGTGGTCGCGAAGGTGCGAAGCGGCGTTCGTCACCGTCGATGCGATGCGCAAGGCCGGCCTTCTCAAATCCGGCGAGGAGACGTCGTGCGTTGGAGGGTGAAACTGCGCAAGCACGCACGAGCGTGTCGGTGGATGCACCTTTCCCGCTGCGGAAGCGCTCGCAAATCGCTTCAAAGCAACCAATCGCCTCGGCCGGCTCGAAAACATCCGAGATGCCGACGCCGCTCGCGAGCAATCGGCCGTCGCGCGAAAGGCCTTGGAGAATTGCCGCGACCTGAAGTCCGAAAAGGACTACCAGCCACATGACGTAGATCCACAGCATGAAAAGCGGGACAAGACCGAGCGAACCGTAGAGCCGGCTCGCGGAGAAACTGCCCGCGAGAGATGCGCCGAGGAATCGCTTTCCGATCTCAACCAAGAGCGTGGCAACGAACGCTCCGATGATGGCGCTGCGGAGATCCACCTTTGAATTCGGGACGGTTGCGTAGGCGGCGGTCAGCAGGAGCCAGAGTGAGAGGAAGCCCCCGACGATTGAAAACGTCCATGCGAAGGCTTGAGAGAGGACACTGTCTGCTCCAAGTGCGCCGGACGCAGTCTTGAGCGCGAGCGGGATTGCTGCGAAGAGCACAGGGCCCGCGGTGATGACGAACCAGTAGATGAGCACGCGGCGCACGAAGGGGCGTCCGCTCGGTGCGCGGTAGATCGCGTTGAAGCTCGACTCGATTGCGACCATGGTCCAGATCGCGGAGAAGAGCACTGCGAGCGCGCCGACGAGCCCAATCGCCGAGAGATCGATGGCGGCAGCTTCTCGCGCGAGAGATTGGAGCCACGATCCGAGCGGAACGCGCGACGCCTCGTCCGTACCCGCGATCGCGACATCATCGAGTCCGAGCGTTTCCGTCGCGTGTATCACGAGATCGTCGAAGCCATCGCCGAGAAGCGCCCGCGTGACGATCGTCGCGACGACAAGTACGGGGAGCAGGCCGAAGAGCGTTCGAAACGCGAGATTCGCGGCCATCGTGGGTGCCTGCGATTCGCGCAAATGGAAGAGTGCGTAGCGAAGCGCACGGCCGATATGGCGAGTCCGAGTTCCGGTTTCGGTGGCAGGGTGCACGCGCTCAGCGGTCATGTCGACAGGATCGGGGGATTACGCACGTGGCGCAAGGACCTGTCATCCTTGGTGAGATACTCGGAGTAACTGGGGATCAAATCGCCCTCTTTTGGGGCGAGGCTGTCAGACGTACGCCGAAAGCGCCACAGGCGACGCCTCGTCAGAATCGGTGGCAGCGGCTTCTAGACCACAGCAGGGCTGCTTAGACCGACCACGCGCTCAACAGAGCGGTGAGGTCTTCCGCATTGATGATGCCATCGCTGTTGAGATCACCGTTGCCAGTGCCGCCCCAATTCGACAGAAGGATGGCGAGATCTTCGGCAGCAACCACTCCGTCGCCATTGAGGTCTGCCGGATTGGTCGGGGGTGCTGACGGACCCTTCGATACAACGTTTACCGAGGTTGGCGCACCCGCGGAGCCCGGCTTGAACAGGCCGATGGTCGCATTCACAACTTGCGGTGGTTGATCAGCGTCAAACCAGAAGTTGTACATCGTGGCGAAACGGAGTGCGTTGGACGTCGTGCTTTGCGAGTAGGTGCCGCCACTCCATGTCACAGCGCCCCCGGACGCGCCTGTGGTCCAACTTGAGGTCCAGTCTGTTGGGCTGAACGGGTCGCCAGAGTGGTAGTCGATGTCCTTGAAGCCGATGTTCGTGATGGTGACGCCGTTGGGCACTGGTACGGAGAAGGAGCGGCCCGATCGGTCGGAGTTCAGGTTGTGCACCGCGTACTCGTAACGCCACGTTCCGTTACCGTTGTTGCGCGCGCTGACGCCTGCGATGAAGCGACCATCGCTCGGAACATCCGCGTTCGCGATGGATGCGTTGGTATCCACGAGCGGCCACGCCTCGATAGCGGGTTTCTGTTGGATCGTCGCGCCGGTCAATGTCAGTGTGTACGCGCCCGATGAGAGCGTTCCGACGGTAAAGCCTCGATAGGAGGCGTTGTTCATCTTGTT
>JAIYCA010000311.1 GCA_027488265.1 Planctomycetaceae bacterium | reverse complement strand
TTCAGGATTTTTCGCTTCAGGAGTTTTCGCTTCAGGAGTTTTCGCTTCAGGTGCCGCGTCGGTCGTTGCCGCCGGAGCGGGAGCCGCCGGCGTCACCTCAGGCTTCGCCTCAGCTTTGGCCTCGAGCGGCTTGCGCTTCTTCTGCGCTTCCGCCGCGTCCTTGAAGTACTGCTCGAGATCACGCGTGGAGTAGCCCTCAAGATCGCGATCGAGCATCACGACCCACACGTCGAATTCTTCGTTCGTGCGCTCGCTCGTGAAGGCAAGCATGCGATTGTCGGCAGAGAACCGCGGGCTTCCGTCGTTGTCGGGGTGACGCGTGACGTTGACGGCGGGCTTCGAGCCGTCGGCCGCGAGAATCCAAATATCCTTGTTGAAATCTTGGTCGTGTTCGGCCAGCGCGATGAGCGTGCCATCGGGCGAGAAGACCACTTCGGTCTCGTCATCCCAACCAGGATGGATCACCTTGACTTCGCCCGTCGCGAGATCGAGGCGCGTGAGATCCGCGAGATCGCGCATGAAGAGGAGCGTCTTGCCATCAGGCGACGCGACAGGGCGACGATCGTTGTGCGGCCCAGCGACGAGCGGCGTCACATCGAATCGCACCGCGTCAGCCCATCGACCGCTGTCGAGCTTCGGATCCTTTTTCTCCGCTGGCCTTTCGGCCGGCTTCTCAGTCTTACTCTCCGCGGGCTTCTTCTCCGCTTGCGCTTCTGCGGGCTTCGCCGCTTCGGGTGCTGTTGCGGGCGTTTCGCTTGCGGGCGCAGCGCCTACCTCAGGCTTCGGCTCGGCCTTCACTTCAGGCTTCGTCTCGGGTTTCGTCTCGGGCTTCGTCGCTTCAGGCTTCTTCAACTTGCCGCGCTCGCGCGCCTCGCTGCGCGTTTCAGCAACCTTCGCCGCGAAGAGCGAATCGCCCGAACCTTCCGCGCCATCGTCCATGTCGCTCGCAAAGTAGAGCGTCAAACCATCGGCCGACCACGCGATGTCACGCTCGCGACCTTCGCCTTCGGTGACACGGCGCGTCGGCGCCTTGTCTTCGGTGGCGCGCACGAAGACGTCGCCATCGGCGATGAACGCCATCGTCTTTCCATCGGGCGACAGCGCGATTTCGCTCGGAGCGCGCCCGACTTGCTTGAACTCGCGATCGGCGAACGTATCGGCCGCGGCGGTGAAGGCGAGTTTCTCAGGCGATGCGCCATCCTTCGAAAGATCGATCCGCCAGAGATCGCCAAGGACACCAAACACCGCGGTCTTGCCATCAGCCGAGACCGCGAGACCGTGGATGTCTGCGCCGTCGAAATCCGTGAGTCGCTTGCCCGCGTCGAGCGCGTCGCCCACCTTCGCGCGGAAGAGGTTGAGCGTGCCCGTGCCGCGATCGGAGATGTAGACGTATTCATCCGCCGAGATGAAGCGCGGCAATCCATCGTTGCCGTCGTACTTCGTCAGCGGGGCGAAGCTCTTCGCCGCCACATCAAAGAGCCACACGTTGCGGTTGTCGGGGCCGTTGTAGCCGCGGCGCGACCAGCCCGAGCCGCCGCGTTCGAAGAGAACGCGCGCGCCGTCAGTCGACGCGTTGGCCGCACCGCCGAACGCGTCGTGGAGTCGCACCGGCGTGCCACCTTCGATGGACACGACGTACGGCCGCGACGAGCGGTAAAGGTCGCCCTCGACCGTTGTATCGATGAAGGCGACAGGCTTTCCTTCGAGCATGCCGACCGACGCGAGCGCGAACGGCGCGTCGATTTCGGTGATCTGGCGAAGATCGCTGCCGTCGGTGGCCATCGACCAGAGGTTCTTGACGCCCTCACGATCGCTTTCAAAGACGATGCGCGCGCCATCGGGCGTAAAGCCGCTGCGCGTTTCGTTTGCGGGATTCGCGGTGAGCCGCGTGGCCGCGCCGCCTGCCGTCGGGGCGCGCCAAAGATCACCTCGCCACGTGAAGACGACCGTCGAACCATCAGGAGACAGCGCGGGATAGCGCGGCAAATCGACGTTCGAGGCCGCTGCGCCACACGCACAGACTGCCGCGACGAGCGCCGAAGCGGCGCTGGCTGCGAAGGTTGGGCTCAGGAAGTTCCGACGGGAGGCGAATGCGTTGGACATGATTCGATGCAAGTGGTTCGGTGCAGATTGGTGGCGAGCGAACGACGTGGTTGGGCTCGTTGCGAGCGGTCACGGCAATCGCGCGACGGCCCGATCCCATCCAGCGGGCCGCAGTCTATGGCTTCTCCCCTGTGCCGTCGCCGAATGACGGTGGCTGCGGTTGGCCAAAGTCGGTGCGGGGTCTGCCGCTTGCACGTCGGACGTACGCGGGGCGCTCCGAAAAAACACGCGGAATCGTCATCTTTGCCAAACCTCGCATGCTTCTCGGCCGATTCGGATACGGCAGGTTGGCGTACCTCACCGTACTTCTCCGTCCGTGCCCGTTGTTTGTGCTTCTTGTTGGTACCTGTCGAGTTCGTATCTGTCGAACTTTGGAGCGTCTGTTATGAACCCGAATCGTCCCACGCGTAACGCCCAACAAGTCCGTTCGATCATCCAAAACATGGGTCGCTCGATCGATGAGGCTCGCTCGCGGCGGCTCGGACCTTCATTGCCGCCCTCGGCGGGCTCAGCCGTGCCTGCCGCACGCGCATCGAGCGGGAACAGCCTCAATCCGATGGACATGCAGATCGGTAGCGCCGAAGTGCCGGCGCCGAAGCTGATGTCGGTGCAGCCAACAGATACCCCGGCGACTCCGACCTCAAACACTCCAACCACGCCACCGCCCGTGCGCTCGGTTGGTGAGATGTTTGAGAGCGAGGCGCCTCGTTTGAAGGCGCGTCCCAAAAAGGCAAGTTGAAGAAGGCAAGCTGAGTTGGTGGTCGGATCGCACTTCACGTTTCACTTCATGGGCTGCCACCCCACCGATATGCTGCGCGGATGAGTACGCAGCCCGCAGCCAGCAACGCCACCGCAACCTCGAGCACGAGCACGACAAGCACGACGACCGCCGCCCCCGGCCCCGCCGACACGATGCGGCCTGAGAGCCTGTTGTTCCTCAAGGAACTCCTCGACACGCCAAGCCCCTCGGGCTTTGAGCGCGACGGTCAGCGCGTGTGGCTCTCCTACGCGCGCAAGTTTGCGACGAAGACGTGGAACGATCCGTACAACAACTGTTTCGCGTCGTTTGGGCCTGAAGGCGACAGCATTCCGACGCTCGCCGTGTGCGGCCATGCCGACGAAATCGGCCTGATGGTGAACCACTTCGACGAGAAGGGCTTCGTCTACTGCAAGGCGATCGGCGGCATCGATACCGGCTCGATCGTTGGGAAGCGCGTGCAGTTCCGCTCGTCGATTCCGGGCGTGAAGAACCCCGTCATCGGACTCATCGGCGCCACAGCGATTCACCTTCAAGACAAGTCGGCGGAGGGCAAGGTGCGCAAGATGCACGAGCTCTTCATCGATATCGGTGCAACGAGCGGCGATGACGCGAAGTCGCGTCTTGCGATCGGCGATGCCGGCGTTTTCCTCGATGGATTTATGCATATCAACGACGACATCGTCGTCGCGCGCGCGCTCGACAATCGAATCGGTACGTGGATCGCCGCGGAAGCGCTGCGCCTCGTGGCCGAGCGCGCGAGTGAGTTGAAGGTGCGCGTCGTCGCGGTGTCGACGGTGCAAGAAGAAGTCGGCCTGCGGGGCGCGCAAATGATCGCACGGACGCTCGCGCCGTCGGTCGCGCTCGTCACCGATGTCGGCCACGCAACCGACAGCCCAGGGATCAGCCACGCGCAGCACGGGCTCTTCAAACTCGCGGCGGGGCCGAAGATCGCCGTTGGCGGCGCGATGCAGCCCGAAGTCGTTGCGCGACTCGCGGAAGTCGCCGCGGGACTGTCGATTCCGCTTCAGCGCGCAGCAACTCCTGGTGGCTCAGGTACCGACACCGATGCGATCTTCGTGCAAGGCGGCATCCCCTGCGGACTCGTGTCGCTGCCGATTCGCTACATGCACACGACGGTCGAGATGACGAGCCTGCGCGACCTCAACCGTATCGCGCATCTCTTCGCAGGCTTTGCGCTGTCGATGAAGCCGGGCGAGAAGTTCACGGGCGTGCTTTGAAGTGGTGCGGCCCCCGAGGATTCACTCCGAGGGGAGCCGGCCAGAGCGAGCGAAAGCGAAGCGAGTCGCGAGCGCTCAAACATGTCGCGCTCATTCACGCACTCTTGCGTTCGCGGCGCGGGCGTCCGCCTGAAGTCTTCTTCGCGGCGCCTGTCACTTTCGACTGCGTGGACTTCGCTTGCGTCGAGTTCTTCCGCTCGCCTTTCAACCGATAGGCAATCGCAGGCGGAATGTTCCCGAGAACGAATTCCTTCTTGCCGTCGTGGTGGCGACGCAGCGACTTGCCGTAGGCATCAATACGCTTGAGCCGCGCGCGGCCCGCGCTGTCCAAGACCGGCCCCTTCATCACACGGACGCCTGCGTACTCGAAGTAGACAAGTTCGCCGTTCTCCTTGAGGAGCGCGAACATGCGGCGGAAGATCTGCCGCATCAGTTTCGGCGGGAAGTTGTTGAAGGGAAGTCCACAGACGATGACGTCGTAAGGGCCTTCGAGTTTCGCTTCCTCGATCGGTGCGCAGTGCAGCCCGACTTTGACCCGCGGATGCTTGCCGCGATACGGCCCGAGCAACTTCTTCTCAAGCGTGCGGCAGAAGTTCTCGTTGATCTCGACGAGATCAAACTGATCACCCGCGCGGAGCTTCCGCAAGATCGCTTTCGTGAATGGACCAGTCCCCGGCCCCACTTCGAGCACTCGGCGCGGCCCCTCGATCGCGCCGATCGAACTCGTCATGGCAGCCGCCAACATGGGCGACGATGGCCACACTGAACCAGTGTGCCGGAAGTCTCGGAAGGCTTCGGTGATGAAGTTCAACACGGAGCGGAGATGCTACCCGCACGCTCGGCGGAGGCGCACGATCTCGTCCCCGAGCGTGTGAATTCTCCGTACATTCACGACCCGAGAACAATCATGGCATACGTCAACGAAAACTATCTCAAACTCGCCGCTGGATACCTTTTCCCCGAGATCGCGCGTCGCGTGTCGGCGTTCGCGGCGGAGAAGCCCGAACTCGCCAAAGAGATCATCCGCTGCGGCATCGGTGACGTGACGGAGCCGTTGCCCGCGAGTGCTGTGCGCGCGATGCACGCGGCGAATGAAGAACTCGCAAACCGCGCTTCGTTCAAGGGCTACGGACCTGGAACTGGCTACGAATCGGTGCGCGCCGCGATCGCTGAGGGCGACTTCCGCTCGCGTGGCATCAACATCACGGATGACGAAATCTTCCTCTCCGACGGCTCGAAAGGCGACTGCGGCAACATCCTCGAGATCCTCGGCGCGGGAAATCGCATCGCGGTAACCGACCCTGTCTACCCGGCATATGTCGATGCAAACGTGATGTTTGGAAATACAGGAGCCGCGCTCGCGGGCGGCGGCTACGACGGCATCACGTATCTCCCGTGCACCGAGGCGAATGGGTTTCTCGCCGATGTACCGAGTGCGAGCAACGCCACACCCGACATCATCTATCTCTGCTCGCCGAACAATCCAACCGGCACCGTGATGGACCGCGCGCGCGTGGAGGCATGGGTCGCGTACGCGCTCAAGCACCGCGCGATTCTCTTCTGGGATGCCGCCTACGAAAGTTACAACCGAAGCGGCGCGCCGAAGTCGATCTTCGAAATCGAAGGTGCGCGCGAGTGCGCGGTCGAGTTCCGAAGTTTCTCGAAGTCGGGCGGCTTCACCGGTGTTCGCTGTGGGTACACGGTGATGCCGAAGTCGTTGAAGGCCTACACGCGCGCGGGCGACGCGGTCGCGCTGCACCCGTTGTGGACGCGCCGTTGGAATACGCGCTCAAACGGCGTGAGTTACGCGGTGCAACGCGGCGCGGAAGCGCTCTACACCGTCGAAGGAAAGCGCGAAGTCAGCGCACTTGTCGACTTCTACATGGAGAACGCGCGCATCCTTCGCGACGGTTGCGTGAAGCTCGGCTGGAAGACTTGGGGCGGCGAGAACGCACCGTATGTCTGGTGCAAAGTGCCCAACGGCTCCGACAGTTGGGCGTTCTTCGAACGACTCTTACGTGACGCGCGCGTTGTGACGACACCGGGTGCCGGCTTCGGCCGCTGCGGCGAGGGCTACTTCCGTATCAGCGCGTTCAACTCGCGCGCGAACGTCGAGGAAGTCGTGCGGCGGTTGGGTTCCGTCTGACGCGCGGGGTAGTTCATGCGCGGGTAACGCGGGCGAGCACCGCGCAAAACGCACAACGCCGACTGGTTGGTCGGCGCTGTGCGAAAGAGAGGAGAGATGCGTGCCCGTCGGTCGGTTTCGTCGAGAGGTTTCGTCGGGAGGTTTCGTCAGAAGCCTCCGACGCGACGCGCCCAGCCGTCCCAAGCTTGCGCGCCGTCCACCAACGGACGACGAGAGAACGCCGCTCACCGCGCTTCGGTTCGACAATTTTGTGAGGTGAGCGCCCTATTTCGCGCGCGCGTGAATACGAACCAGCGCGACCAAGAAAAGTGGTCGAAATCTCAGCAAATCGGCCGTGCGTGCGAACTCGTGCCGTCACCCACGCGCATGACGGAGGTCGCATAAGGGTGCGCGTGGCCGAAGCCTGTGCAACGAAAGATGTCTGGCTTTGAAAGGGCTCCGAAACGGGCTCCCAAACAGGCTGTGAGACGGATTGACGTTCGACGAAGCAATGTGATGGCACGGACAATGGCACGGACAATGGCAAGAGTGTGAGGGGCCGCTGTACTCCCCAGCGGCGAACGGATTGTGACCTGAGGTTCTCGCTGACGGAAGAAGATGATCCGACGCCAAGTGCCGTCGGATTCGCGATGTCGTGCTTCCGCACAGGTCAAATCGAGGGTCCCAAATCAAGGGTCCCAAATCAAGGGTCCCAAATCGAGGGTCCCAAATCGAGGATCACGGATGGATGCTTGCTTCGAGGCATGAGGCCACACGCAGCCACATTCGACAACTTCTTTCTCCCCTACAAACCCCGCACGCAGTGAGCGGGGTTTGTCGTTTCCCCAAGGCGCGGCGCGGCACCGTTCTCTGCGGCCAACGCGCGATTCCATCGCTGCGATGCATGCGGCATGCAAAAGCGAACAGCCCGCGGCATCCTGCCACGGGCGTGTTCGATTTCCGTGCGCGGTGGGCTCAACTCACGCGCGCGCGGACAGGATGTTCGAGGTGCCGCCGCGGCCCGTGAGGCCGCCCGCACCTTGTTGGAAGAGTTGGGCGACGCGATCCATGCCGGTGAGATCCGGTGCAGGACGCTTCCCGAGGAACGCTTCAATCCAACGCGACGCAAACGACTGCGGGTTCGCGTTCGGATTCGCTTCCGTGTAGCGCGCGAAGTGCGCGTTCAGCGCCTTCTCAAGTTCTTCGCGACCGACGCTTCCGCTTTCATCGAGATCGAGTTGGCGGAAGATGCGGCCGTTGTCCTTGAAGTCGCTCGCGAGGATTTCGCCGTCGCCATCGTTGTCGCGTGCCTGCATGGCAACATCGATCACGGCAGAGACAATCTGTGTGCGGTCGTTGGCTGGATCGCCCGCAGGCGGCACGGTTTGCGCGTGGAGCGCGTGCGCCAAGTCGGTCGCGTCGACAACACCGTCGCCGTTCGCGTCATTGACGCCCGATTGGCCCCAACTGCCCTGCACCGCGGTCGAGCCCGCGTTCTGTTGCGCAGACGCGAGCGCCAAATCTTGCGCGTCGACGATGCCGTCCACGTTGAGGTCGGCTTCGACATTCGAAGTGCCCCAGTGCTGCAGGATCTTCGCGATGTCGATCGGTTGCTGCGCGGGGCCGCCGGTTGCGTTGGGGGGCAGTCCCGCACCCGATTCCTGTGCCTTCGCCAGCGTCTGGGGAACAGGACGCTGGAGCAGACGATTCGGGCCGATCGAGAGTGACGCGGAGGGAGAG
>JAIYCA010000325.1 GCA_027488265.1 Planctomycetaceae bacterium | reverse complement strand
TTGATCCACGGCGGCAGCGAAGATTGATTCGCCCATACCTTGCGTCTGTGCGGAGCGAGAACCAAGTGCGTCACGCGTCATGCACTCGTGGATCACACGCTCTTTCGTCGTGGATCACTCGAACATCACTCATGAATCATCGGCCCAACCGCCGTCGGATTCGGCACGACCGCGACGCGAATGTTCTCGTCGCTCGTGCGCAAGACCACGGGATTTGTTCCGCCATTGAGCACCGCGTAGAAGCGATCGTGGTCGTTCTTCGAGTCGAGCGCGAGCCAACTGCCATACTCGCAACGTTGATTGACGCGACCACCGTGGGTTTCACAATCAAAGACGCCCTTCGATTCGCCGCGCACGCGGTAATCGATCGCACCTTCGCTCGTGATGATCGTCATCGGGCCCGTCATCGGCCACGGCGTCATCATGCGAACGTCGCCGCGCGTCGTCTCGACGTCCACCGCGCCTTGGTTCTCGATAATGGTGACATCGCCGTTCGTCGTGCGAATCTTCACCGTGTCGAGCGCAGGCGCGACCACGAGAATCTCCATGTGGTGGAAGTGTTCTTCGGGATTCGGCGTGTCGGTGCGAATGATGAGCGTCTCGCCGCCGCCGACGCGCGGTTCAAGCGTCGCGGTCCATTGCGCGTCGTCGAGCGCCTCGCGCGATTCGCTCCAACGGCCGAAACCGTGGGTCGACACGCGTCGCACCTCGACAAAGGTGCGCTCGACCTTGCGATCGGCGCGCACGACGATGTCGCCTGCGAAGTTGTCGATGTCGATCGCGACAGGGCCCTGCGTCTTCAACTCGACCGGTTCGTCGGCGACGAAGGTGTGGGCGCTGAACGCGTCGCGGACGTCGCGGTGCGTCGACAAGACTTCGTCTTCGAAGGTACGGTGCTCGGCACAACCGGCGACGAGGGACGCCGCCGCCAAGAAAGATGCGAGCAACGCGGACGCGGGCCAGAAGGACGTCTGTGGACGGGACATCGACAAGACCGATCGATCAAACATGATGCGGGGCTCCGAACTGAACCTGCCGAACGCGCGGGCCGCATCCGACGCAGGGTTCCGTTGTATCGGCTCGCCCCACGGTCGAGAATCAGCACATGACGGCACTCGCGCACCTCTTTCATGCCATCAACCGATCTTTCGCGGAGCGCCGCGGGTGCCTTGCGGGCGTCGTGGGGCTTGCGATCGCGGGTTCGAGCGTTGGCCAATTGCCGCCGACCGTCGATGTCGTCGAGGCGCCACCGCCACCAAAGGACCGATATTTCATCACATGGCGGCTTCCGCGGGCTGATTCTGGGGAGAAGGCTGTCGAAGCAGTGTCGGGTGCGCCAGGTGCCCGAGACGCTGCGGCACCCGCGGCCAGTTCGCCGGGAAGTGCTTCAGGAAGCAGTTCGCGGAGCACCCCCGCCCCTCCGCCCTCGACCGAACCAGAAACGACTCCCGCATCCACGCCTGCATCAACGCCCACTTCCACGCCTGCCGGTCGGATCATCCTCTTTCTCGTCTCCGACACGCCGCGATTCGCTGGCGTCGCTCCCGCCGAGGGGCCATTCTTCGAATCGCTCCAACCGATCGTTTCGATGCCGGTCGCATCGCAGGTCGACGGCGCGATTGTGGAGTTTGATTTCGCGCAGGCGGCGGAGTTTCGCGGCGCGCTTGAGACGCTCGACGGCGCGTGGCGCGTGCAAGCGGTGCTCGACACCGACTTCACCGAACGCGGGCACCTCGGGCCCGGCAACCTCGTCTCGGTGCCTTTGCGCGTTGAACTCGCAAGCGACCGCGCGGACGAAGTGCGACTTGAATTGAGCGAGGTCTTGCCCGCGGTCGTGCCGACGCCGGATGACACAAACGCCGCCGACGAACGCGCGGGGCAACCCACCCTCGTCTGGATCGAACGAAAGAGCGAACTGCTTTCGCGGCACTTCGGTCGCGAGTTCAAGATGCGCGCCGGAGTCGTGCTCCCCTACGGCTACCACGATTTGTCGTTTCCGCGTCGCATGTGGCCGTCGATCTACGTCGTCGGCGGCTTCGGCGCGAATCACTTGGCTGCGGCCGATGCGGCGCCCGCGTTGCAGAGCCCACAGGCGCGCGCGGCGATTCCGCAGGCCGCATGGATCTTTCTCGACGCCGATACGCCGTGGGGCCACAGCGGATTCGTCGACAGCGAAACGAACGGACCGATCGGGCGTGCGCTCGTCGAAGAGTTCATTCCGTATCTCGAGGAACGATTTCGGCTCGTTCGCGCCACTGAAGCGCGCATCGTGACTGGGCACTCAAGCGGCGGATGGACGGCGATTCATTTGGTGACGACGTATCCCGAGGTCTTCGGCGCGGCTTTCGCAAGCGCGCCTGACCCCGTCGATTTCAGCGCGTTTCAAGAAACTGATCTCTATCGCGATCTCAATCTCTTTGTCTCGTCGGATGGGCGTGAAACACCGAGTTACCGCGGCGTCCTCGGGCCGAGCGACGACCGCGTCTTCATGACTGTTCGCGATGAGGTCGCTTCAGAAAATGCGATTGATCCGAACGGCCGAAGCGGTTGTCAGTGGGCAGCGTGGGACGCGATGTGGTCGCCGTTCGATCTCGAACGCGCTGCGCCGCGACCGCTCTGTGACGCAGCAACGGGCGAGATCGATCCCGTCACCGTCGAAGCGTGGTCGCGCCACGACATCGCGCGGCGCTTTACGAAGGACCCCGCGCGCATCGGGCGCATTCTTGAGGACCGCGTGCGCATCCTCTGCGGAACGCGCGATTCGTACTACTTGCAGCGCGCCGTCGCGCGATTGAAGGCGAAGGTTGAAGCGTGGAAGGCAGACGCGCGGACGCGCGGTGCGCCGATCCGCGAAGGTGATGGTTCCATCGAGCTGATCGACGGCCTCACCCACGACACGATCTACGCGTACGCGCAGATCCGTTTCCATCAGGAGATGGTGGCGTACTTGCGCGCGCTCGGGCTCGCAGACGCGCCGCCGGTCGCAGGTGGTACGCGCCGCAACGATGGCGAAAGCGACATCGAGCGGCCATTGCGCGACGACCGACCGGCGCCCGCACCCGCGCCGACGGGCGGGTAGCGGGCGGTCTGCGCCGAATCCGTAGGTCCCACGAACGGTGCACGGCACGTGCCACTCAGTGCCTGGCACTGCCTGGCACGTGCCAGGCACCATGCACTCCATGCGGCAAACAGAACCGCCACCGCTGCTTACGACTGCATACTCTTGTGTACGGCACGTGCCGCTCAGTGTGTGGCACAGGACGGCACGTGCCGTGCACCAGTGGTTATTGCTGCGCGCGGGGCCGCGAGCCCATCATCCGACGTGCGCGCGCCACGATGTCCGCCGCCGACAAACCCGCCGCCTTCAACGCTTCGTCGTACGTGCGCGCCGACGTCGGCAACACCTGCACGCACATCGACTCAATCGTGAACGCGTCGCCTGACGCCGTGCACGCTTCGCTGACCGCCGCCGCCAACGCGCCGCCCGAGTTGTCCTCGACGACGAGAATCCGACCGCCGTTCTCGTTCGCAAGATCAAGCAGCGCTTCCTCGTCGAACGGAATCGAATAGAGGTCGATGATCGTCGCACTGATGCCCGCTTCATCGAGGCCGTCGAGCGCACGATTCACTTCATGCACCATCGCGCCAGCGGTCACGATGAGAAGGTCGGTGCCGTCGAAGAGAATCTCGAAGCGTCCGAGATTGAAGACCGTCTCGGCGTTGTAGAGAAACTCTTGCTCGCCGCTTGGAATGCGCATGAAGCAGACGCCATCGTGCTCCGCTGCGGCAAGCGTGAGCGCGTACGCCGCAAAGGCGTCGGAAGGCTGGAGCAGGTAACCCGAAGGGTTTCCCGCGCTGTCGCGTTGCGCAGCGATCCCGCGGAACCACGCCACATCGCCGACTGCCGCTTCTGAAGCGCCCGCCGTAAGTGCGCCGAGACCAGCATTCGTCGCGACAAAGGTCGTGTGTGCACCAGCCCGCGCCGCCGACTCGATCCCTTCATGTGCACGGACGAACCCGCGCGCGGACGCTGCCGCAAACGCGACCTTCCCGTGCGCCGCGAGTGCCGACGCGACCGAGACCATGTGCGATTCGGCGCTCTTCAAGTCAAACGCGCGTGAGAGAAGCGTGCGATCTTGCGCGAAGAGTTCGCTCGCGCCACCAGCGCGCGCGTCGGCCTCAAGCACAACCGTCCCTGGATGTGCGCGACCAAGCGTGCGCAGCGCGAGCGCGTGGGCACGACGCGAGGCGAGGCGGCCGCTCTGATAGACCGCGAACATGTCGGCGTCGCGCATCGCGCGGGCGAAGTCGGGTACTGCTGCGAGATTGTCGGCAAGCGACGGCGTCGCGGCCGCCGCGTGCTTTGCGCGCGCCGTTGGACGCGCGATGTCCGCGCCGAACGAACGCGTCAGGCCGACGCGCGTGCTGCGCAATTCTTCGAGCGCGGCCTTCAATTTGTCGCCGGTTGGAATGCGGCCGCTCCACGCGCCGCCTTGCAGACTCTTCGCGCCCCAACCCTTGGTCGTACGCGCGACGATCGCCGTCGGCCGCGACTCCTTCGCCTTCGCCGCGATCTCGTCGACCGCGGTGCGAATCTGCGCGGGCGCGTGTCCATCAATCGCGCTGGCATGGAAGCCGAGTGCCGCGAGTCGACGCACGAGCGCGTCGGGGCCGTCGATGTTGGCCGAACGATCGGTCGTCGCAGGCGTGCCGACGACGAAGATCGGAACCACCAACGTCAACCGCTCCTCGGCGATGTGCGCGAGCGCTTCCCAGAGTTGTCCTTCGCGAAGTTCCGCGTCCGAGACAAGGACGAATGCGCGGCGATCGACGCCATCGAGACGCGCGGCAAGCGCGCTTCCGACCGCGTGCGAGACACCGGCGCCGTGCGCGGTGACAGGGTGTTCGAAAAGCGCAATCGTGCCGGCCGTATGTGCCGTCGGCGTCACGGGAAGCGGGCCGTCGGCCGCGCCGAACTTCGCAAGATCGGCCGTCGTGAGCGGTCGCCACGCGCCGTCGATGAAGGCGGGGACGCCGAGGTCCGCGCACGCCGCGTAGAGGATCGACGAAAACGCCGCGTCCGAAAGAACGAGCCGGTCGCACGCCGCGTCGCGCGGGCTCGACGGATCCCAGCGCATCGATTGCCACAAGAGCGTGGTCACGATGTGGGCTGCCGACATCGCAGCCGTGGGGTTCCCCACGCAGGCGGTCGCGCACGTTTCGAGGGTGGTCGACGCGAGTTGGATCGCCTTCGCATGCGCGGCGGAGTCCAAACTGGCCGCAACCGCGGAGTTCGCGTTGGCAGAGGGAGCGGTGAGCGAAATCGAAGGCTGCGATGAAACGGACTGAGACGAGAATTGGCTCGTCGAATGGTGCATCACGTGCGAACTCACTTGGACCGTGGCGGATCCGGAAAAGGTTGGAAAATGGCCGTTTCGGCGCGCGACGAACGCCTGAGGGATGCCCGCGGCCGAGTCCCGCAGTATCGGGGGGACCCGCACATCGGGCAAGCACACCCAACGCGAGAACGGGCTGAATTCCGCGTTTCCCGTCAATTTCGTGGCGAAGGTCCGCGGTCGCGAGGGAAACTTGGTTGAAGTGCCGCGGAAACAAGCGAACTACGCTCTTGTTCTCGGTCGAGCCGTGACGGAATCGCCGTGCGGGTGCATCATGCGCACTCGCGCGCGACGACACCTGGTCAGCGGCGAAGCACCATGAAGTGCATCGCACCACAAGACACGACGTACCGCGACCGCTCGCAACCATCGCCCTCGCACAATCCTCTCCCGCGACCCTCTCGCTCAACCTTCTCGTCACGATTGTGAGAACACCATGCAGCGCCTCTTCACCACGCTCTCGTCGCTCCTCACCCGCCGCGCTCGCACACTGGCACTTGCCGTCGCCCTCGCGGCTCCGATCGCTGGCGCACTCGCGACGACCGAGCACGCAGCCGCGCAAATGAGCCGCAGCACGCCGACGCCCGTCTCGGCGACGGACTTCGCGCGCATGCTCGTCGAATGCGGTCTCCCCGAAACGACGCGCGACATCGCGCTTCCACTGCACGAAGGTTACTTCGCGCGCTTCCGCGAATTCGAAACCCGCGAAGTCGATCCTGCGCTCGACAACGCCGCAGGCGGCGACTTTGCGCTCTCCCGCACACTCGAGAGCGCGAAAGAAACGCGCGACCTCCGTCGACGACTCTTCCAGCGCGCCGCACAACTCGACGCGCAACTCGTCGATGAACTCGTCGGCGTGCTGACGGCGGAAGACGCCGTACGCGCGGAACGCCTGCGTGACACGCTCGCGCGTCGCCGCGCGGCCACGATCCTCGCCAACGTCGGTTTCGGTGCCGGACTCAGCGGAAAGCCCGAGACCTTTGATCTCCGCACATGCGAAGCGCTGCGCACGCTCGACTCGACCACGCGTGATGCGGTCGCGCCGAGTTTCGATGCGTACGGCGTTGAACTCACGCGCGCCCTCGAACGCGCGGCCGACGCGCGACTCGATGTTTCGGTCAAAGCCGCGGAACTCCGTGCCGAACGCAACATTCCACAGACGCCGGTCATCGATGCGCCGCAAACGGAGAATGCTCAAGAGAACGCCCCAGAAAACGGCGGCGCGGAAGCGGCTGCCGACACCACGCCTGCCGCGCAAGGCATCGACGAAGAGTGGTTCCGCCGCAACGCAGAGATTCAGCGCGAAGCAAGCGCCGAGTTCGCGCAAGCGATGCTCCGCGTGCGTCGCATCCACTGCGACGCGCTTGCGAACATCGAGCCGCTCGTCTCGGCGAAAGTGGCACGCGCGATGCGTGCCGACCTCATGCGCGCCGTCTACCCAGGCATCCAGCAGAAGAACGCGTTCGACGCCGCGCTTGCGGAAGCCGAAGGTCTTCGCGCGAAAGGCAAGATCGATGACGCGCAGTGGTCTGCCGCCGAAGCGATCATCGACGGTCACGATGTTGCCGCGCGCGGCGTACTCAACGACTTGATGGACCTTGCAGACAAGAAGGCTGGAAACGGCGAACTCGGACTTCTTATGGTTGCTACCAACGACAACCAAAGTGAGGAAGCGCAACGCACCGCGCGGCTCTCGCAAGAACTCGTCGATCTTTCTATGCGTGATGCGGAAGCACTGCGCGCGACGCTCGGACTCGAAGCAGTCGCGCCGCAAGTTGCGATCAACGGTCGCGCGATCGAGCTCAACGGTGTGGGCATCTCAAGCGCGATTGAAGGTGCGATCGGCGAAGCAATCGGTGGCGCAGTAGGCGGCGGCGACGCTGTTGAAGCCAACGTGCAAGTGCAAGCGGTGATGGTCGGTGGCGACGGCGAAATGATCTCGCTTTCGAGCGAAGACATGGATGACGCCGGCATGATGTTCATCGGCGGCCTCGCTGGCGGTGGTGGAGGTCCGCGCGTACCGAAGCCATTCACGCGTGACGAACTCGACAAGATCGCCGCGTGCGCCGGACTTGAAGGCGCACAACGTCCAACCTTCGATGAAATCGCTGCGCGATGCGCCGAAGCGCGCAACGCCGCAACCGAAGAACACGGCGCTGCTGGCGCTGGCGGCATCGCGAATCTCGATGGCAGCGTGAGTTTCTCAATCTCGGTCGGCCCTGATGGCGCTGTTCCTTCAGCAAATGGCGACGGAGATACCGACGCACTCATCGCGGCGATCACAACCGCCGAAGAAACGATGTTCGACGAAGTGCGCGCGGCTGCTGATGCTGCGCGCGTCGACGCGATTGAAGCTGCACGCCGCACACGTGCGCGCGCGCGACTCCTCGCGGGCGCGACCGGCGAGTACAGCGTCGACCTCGTCCGCATCATTGAGGACGCCGCGTTGAATGAGGCGAATCGCGCCGCGATCGCGACCACACTCCAGACGTGGGATGAGGCGTCGATCGGTGCACTCCAAACGCTGCAACGCGAGATCGATGAAGTCTCAAGGCGTCGCCAGGAGATCTGGACGAGCATGACGCAAGAGACAACCACAAACGACGGCAACGGCAACACGAATGTTTCCCGCACGATGGAACTCAATGGCTCTGCTGCCGAAGAGCTTTCATCGCTTGCGACGCGCGAGACGGCGGCGAAGAAGCGCGTCGCGGATGCCAACATGCGCACACAAAGCGAGATCGAAACCGCGCTCGCGGGCGATCTCGACGCGCAGAAGGCCGTGCGTCGAGCGTACTTGCGCGCGGCGAATCCTTCGGTCTATCGCGGCGCACGCGAGCTCGGTCCTTTCTTCGACAAAGCCGCGGCGCTCGAGGGTGTCGGCACGCAAGCGCGTGCGGATATCGCGCGACTTCGCAGTGAGTGGGTCGAGGAACGCGAAACGCGCTTCGAGACGTTCATCAACGCGCGCGATGAAGCTGAGCGCGAAAGCGCCGCACGCTTGAGCGGATCGAGCACCGACGCGGCGACCATCGAGAAAAATGCCGGTGAAGGCATGCGTCGTATGCAAGAGTCGATGCGCGAACGGAAGCGCCTGCGCGAAGATCTCGAGCAGATTGAAGCAACGGCTTTCCGCCGCTTGCAAGATCTTCTCGTCGTTGAAATCGGTGCAGAGCGCGCGAAAGAACTCGGCGAACTCCCTGCGAACAAGAAGCCGCGCACGCCGATGATTCAGTTCGGCAACTAATCGCGACCATCACGAAACGGACGTA
>JAIYCA010000136.1 GCA_027488265.1 Planctomycetaceae bacterium | reverse complement strand
CTTCGCGCATGGCCTCCACGATGCACTTCACATAGTCGAGGGGGTGCGTTTCATGCCCGATTTGCTCTGCCGCACCGTAATCCCGAAGCCCCCAATACGGAGGAGAAGTGACACAGCAATCGATCGACTCCGCATCGAGCGTCTTCATCACTTCAGTGCAATGACCAACATAAATCTCAAGCATCGATTGCCACGCAGAATTCGAGGGAAGAACCGAGACCGAAACATGGAATCAGTCGCGCATCATCGACCGCCACACTTCAGCCCCACGGCTCTGTCGCTTCCCGCCACTGTTCTGGTGTCATGAACGGCCACGCGGCATCTTCAGGCGGCGCACAGACTACGTCTGGTGCTTCGGGAATCCGCTCGAACTTCTCTGGAAGTGTGAGCGTGACCTCAAACCCCGTACGTGCTTCATTCCACTCTGGCTTCACAATGCACGAGGGCCACTTTGACTTCCAAAGCGGCTGCGGGAGTGAGAGCGCAATCGTGTAGGAACGAAGTTCGCGCTCTTCAATGCAGAGATATCCAAGCGAGACTTCGACCGTTGTCGACTCCGTGACCGCACGCGAGAACTCAACACTGATGTGAAGTTCTCGGGGGTTGAGACGCCGCGCCGCCGCCCGCTGCACGCGTGGGGCGGGTTGCCGATTGTCAGCGAGAACCGATTGCGTGATGAGCGATGGACTCATGGTCTAGCCTCCGAAATCCCGTGAATGAGGATAGAGCATAAAGCAAATTCGCGCGAAGCCCGACGAATCATTGCGCGTCGCGCGACGACTCATGCACGTGGTTCGCGCACGACTTCGCGCGATCGGCAGCCGCGAGGCGTCAGCCATCGGTATCGCGGCGCAAAATCGGAATGGGAAGGCCAAGGGGTTCGCGCGCGCGAATCGCAGCGTTGAGTGCGTCCGCGTTCGCGCGGCGCGGGATCTCCATGGCACGAATCCTGTCACTGATCTTGGGATCGAGCGGCACCGGTGACTCGACACCAAAGTCAACTCCCATATCGAGATCGTTGAGAACGCTGCCTACAAACGCTGGCGCAACACCGTGTAGCGGCGCAACATCAGGCGGCTTAAATGTCGTTGGGAGTTGATCAGGCCAGACCCGCGGAATACCAAGCACAGCCGATGTCTCGCGATCGACCTTTGCGAGTTCAGTTGCAAGCTCTCGACCCCTCGCGATGAGCGCATCGGAGTCGCAATTCAAGAGCGTAAGCGCGTACTGGGCGCGAGAAGGAGGACGAGTTCCGCTCGGGGGCTCGCTTGACGCGCATCAATCACACCATCATTTTCGCGCGTTGAAAACGCGATCGCATTCAACTCGTGATTGCCCATCAGGGCGATCGCGATGCCATCGTCAACCATCTTTCGAACCATGCGATAGACGGCGAACGAGTTTGGTCCTCGATCGATGTAATCGCCAAGGAAGAGTACTCGTCGCCCCTCTGGGTGCATCCAGCGCCCATGACGATCCTCGTATCCGAGTGTGTCCATGAGTCTACGGAGGCGGTCGAAAGCACCATGAATATCGCCGACGATATCAAGCGGTCGTAGGTCATCCAACATGCGCTTTCGAGCATAGCACACGCCTTCATTGACATTGACGCTGTGTTCTGCGAGATTCAGCATATGACTGATGGCGAACACGAAGAAGACGACGACTTCGATTGTGCGCGTCGCAATTTGCCGCACCGATTTCGCTTCATCGGGCTCGTGAAGCATGCGTGGGCGCTCGACATACCGAGACATCCGCTGCCACCTGCGTTCGCTGAAGCGCGCGCGTTGCTGCGAGCGGAGGGCGACGCGGCGATGAGTCGCGCGGTTGCGCTGCTCGCGCCGTACTTCGGCTGCGCATTCGACACTTGCAACGTTGATCCTGATCTCAACGACTTCTTTGATCTGCGCGGCGACATCTACGACGCGGTGCGGGTGAATCTCGAAAGCGTCGAGTTTGATGAGCCTGAGGATGAGAGTGATTGCGACGAAAGTGAAAGTAAGGTTGCCAACAACGCTGAAGTCGCCGACGTTCAGACACTCCCTTTCGCATCTGGTGCCGCATGGTTTGAACTTCCAGCGGGAATCGAGCGGTCCGTCGAGGAAGTGAAGGCGTGGCAGGAGGCGAACTCGTACCTCGACTGCGGGCTGCGTTTCTTCTGGCGGATTCCGGGCGAGACCCCGCGCGACTATCCGCGCGAGTATGACCTTTCGGATGTGCTGCGGCTGTGGGTTGAATTCGGCGCGGAGGTTGAGCTGGAAGAGGAGGAGAGCGTTGACATAAAAATTCGCGACGAAAACCGCGACGAGGTCGACGCGTGCAGCGAGCTCAAGAATGATCTAGAGAACTACGGGGATGAACGAACAGCGTGAGGCATAGGGCAGCGCAAAGATTTATCTGAAGCGCAACGTTTGAAGGCAAAGACCAACATGTATCAACAGTCCATCGATCTCGTCGGCGACATTCATGGTGCAGTCGATCGACTGCGCAAGTTGATCGACAAACTCGGCTATCGCAAATCGGAGGGGCGTTGGTCGCACCCTGAGCAGCACAGGCTCGTTTTTCTCGGCGATTACGCAGACAAGGGGCCTCGTGTTGCTGAGGCGATCGAACTCGTGCGTGAACTCTGCGACGCGCGTGTTGCTTGCGCCATCGCGGGAAACCATGACACCAACGCGATCGCGTTCTGCATGCGGCGCAACGACTGCGTGATTGATCCGGTGGGCGCGCTCCGCTCCGCGCATGGCTCGCATCAAGACTCCGCCGCGAAGCACGCATGGATTCGCCCGCACGATTCAAAGAATATCGATCAGCACTGCACCACGCTCCAACTGGGCGACGCGGTCTACGCGGAGGCGATTCGATGGTTCACAACGCTTCCACTCTGGCTTGAGTTACCCGGCCTCCGCGCAGTGCATGCGGCGTGGATTCCGTCAGCGATCGCGAAGATCAAATCGATCGAGAACGCGCAGTTGAAATCGGGTGCAGCATGGCTCGAGGCATCCTCGATCGACGAAGCGATCGAGATGCAACAGGCGAACAGCACGCGGAGCGCCTTTACCGACAAAGGTTGGAGGCTGTTGCTCGACCTCGGGTCCATGCTCGATCCGTCGACCATGGAGACGACTCAACTCGACAGGCGCCGCGACGCGGAACGGTCGACTCCAGATGCCAGCCACGCCGTTGCGCTCGAGCGAATTCTGAAGGGCGTTGAGTGTCCGCTCGGCGACGACATGTCATTTGAGGATGCGGCGGGGCATGAGCGCAGGCAGGTTCGTATCAAGTGGTATGACGCGGCGGCCGAGCGTCGAGTCGCGGATCATGCACTCGTCCCGGCGTCGCAGCACAAGAAGATCGCCGATCGCTTAGGCGAACGCGACTTTGCGGCCGTCGCCGAGTCGATTCGCGAGGGCGATGCGAAGTGTCCGCCTCTCGACTCGATCATTCCCTATCACGAGCGCGATGCGTATCCGGCGGAGGAGAGGCCGATCTTCGTCGGGCACTACGGGTTCCTGCATACGGACAACAGGACGATCCTGCGCGACAACGTCGCCTGCCTCGACACCAGCGCATTCGATCCGCTCGCGGGCAAGCTCACCACCTATCGCTGGCGAGGCGAACGCCGACTCGACGCGTCGAGCGTGGAGACGGTCGCCTAAGAGAAGGTGGCACGGCGGTTCTACGAACGTCAACGTGCTCGCGCAGGCAGTTCTCCGATGTTCTCGCGGCGAACGCGCGAAGCGGCGAGTTCAGCAACTTCCCCACGCACCGAGCAGCGCCGCGAGATCGGCCGCGCCGACCGAGCCGTCGCCGTCGATGT
>JAIYCA010000054.1 GCA_027488265.1 Planctomycetaceae bacterium | reverse complement strand
GGCGAGTGCATCATGAACGCGCTCGTCATGCGTCGCGTGCTTGAAGTCTGCCACTCGCTCGGCAAGACGTTCATGCAGCATTGCCAAGATCACCAACTGTCGGAAGGCGGCGTGATGAATGAGGGCGCAGTTGCGACGCGCCTCGGACTGCTCGGTTGGCCACGTGAGGCCGAAGAGCTCATCATCGAGCGCGATGCGTGCCTCAACCGCGCGATCGGCGCGCGCTACCACGCGCAACACGTTTCTTCCGGCGGAAGCGCGGCGATTCTGCGTCGCGCGCGTGCGTCGGGCAATCCCGTCTCTGGCGAGTTGAGCCCCCACCACTTGCTGCTCACCGACAGCGCATGCGAGGGCTACAACACGCAAGCGAAGATGAATCCGCCGCTTCGCACGGCGCAAGACATTGCGCAGTTGAAGGAAGCCGTTGCCGATGGCACGATTGATGTTCTCGCGACCGATCACGCGCCGCACACCGCTGCCGAAAAGGCGCGCGATTTCGCAAGCGCGCCCTTCGGCATCATCGGACTCGACTGTGCACTTCCGCTCTACGCCAAGGCGCTCATCGAAGATGGCGTCATCGGCTGGCCTCGCATGATTGAGATGATGACCCGCACGCCGGCAGAACTCTGCGGTTTGCGCGCGGACGGCATCGGCGCGCTCGACATCGGCTCGAAGGCCGACGTCACCGTCATCGACCCAAACCACGAGTGGACCATTCGCGTCGACGAGTTCGCGTCGAAGAGCCGCAACTGTCCGTTTGATGGCTGGACCGTGCGCGGTCGCGCGATGTTCACGATGATTTCTGGTCGTCCGCTGCTCGATCGTCTCGCGACTGCCGCTGCAGCGGTGTAACGACGCGAAACGTCGACACGTCAACGAGCGAGCGCTTCACTCGTCGTTCAACCCCACCGTTCGTTTTGCCGTGCGTTACGGGCAGTTGCCCCAACCGGCGAGCAAGAGTGACAGGTCGCTTGCGCCGATCGTGCCGTCCGCGTCGAGATCGAACGCCGCGTTCGATGCGCCCCAATTCGCGAGGATCTGCGAGAGATCGCTCGCGCCGACAATTCCGTCGCCGTCAAAGTCTGGCGCACACGGTGGCGGGAGTGGTTCGAAGAGTGCGTCTGCTTTCGCAATCGCGCGTTGGCCTGCGAGCGCGCCGAGCCGACGACCTTCGAAGTCGTCAAAGTCCGGGTGAATGCCGCCGTAGAGACGCGACAGGCCCGATTGGTCGGCGGCGTCGTAGTAGGTCGCCCACTGGAAGGTGAAGGTCTCCGATGGGCCATCTTCGAAGACGAGGAATTGGTTCTGCGTGCAGAGGAATTCGCCGACGCCGCCTGGGAAGAACTCCGAGCCAGTGATCGCGGCCATGACTTCCGCACCCGCACGGCTGTAGGTCGAGTGACCCGACACATAGCCCGCGAATGGCGGGGTGACGAAGGTCGGACGTTGGTACGAAACCCAGTAGCCCGCAAGCATCCACTGAGTGCCGGAGTGTTGATTCGCCGGATCTGCTGGAGCACCTGGCCAGCCCACAATCGCAATTTCGCCCTCGTAACCGGCGAGGTCTTCGTGGCGTTGACCGGCCGCGGTGGTTGCCGACGTGATCATTTCAACTTGACCGGGAACGAGGTGGAGGCCATTCGGATCGAATCGCGGCTGCGCAGGATCCGTGCACTGGCCACGCTGCGCCATGTAGCGAATCGCGCCGATTGGCCGCATCGTGTCGTAGTGTCCCTTCAATCCCCACGCGGTGATCGCAGCGTCGTGCAGCGCACCGTTGAGCGCGACGTACATCTTCACATCCCACTCGAGTTCGCCGAGCACAGGCCCCTTGCCACCGAAGCGCCGTTCGAATGCCGGGTGATCAGTCACCACGTTTGCGATTTCGTTCCAGTGGCCAGGAGGCGTGGTCGAGTTCGGGCCATCTGCCCAGAACTCCGCCAAGCAGCGCGCCCAGTCGCCGCGCTTGACGACGTTGGCTGGGTACGGCTGGCCCGTTACAGGGTTGATCGCGTGCCCGGTGCCGTTGTTTGTTCCGAGCGGATTGTTCCCTAGTACCGACGGCGAGATATTCATCGTCACGCCGTCGTCAGGCGTGAGTTGGCTCGAGAGCCGGATGACGTCTTCATGTCCGAAGCGCCAAGCCACGTCGCCCACGCCGTTCAGTACCGGCGGCGGATTCGAGACCGCAAGCACGCCGGGACGCGTCGGGTCCATCTCCGACGGCTGAATTGCGAACGGCGTGACAGAACCCCAGAACGGTGCGACCTTCGGCGGAAACCCGCCAGGAATGATGTTGCCGTTTTGGTCGACGAAGAAACTCAACGCGAGTGGCTGATAGCGCGTTGGGTTCGTGACCGTGGGATTGAAGGGCATCGCAACAATCAGCGCCTCATTGACATCGAGGTACGTTCCCGCCGCCTTCGCGTGGTTGAACTCCTCGCGCGAACCGTCGGCGAGCCCTTGCTGAATGACGAGCGCCGCGATGCGATTGCCCACCGCTGCGGGTGAGTTGCCAACCGTCGTCGTGACATTCGTCGGATACCCAAGCGCAGCCATTTGCGCGTCGAGATAGCCGTTGATGATCGCAACATTCGGGCTCAACGCGAAGCGATGCTTCAGCAGTCGATACGCCGCATAGGAGATCGATTGATCACGCGCCGCTTCGACGTTGCCCTTCGCCGTGATCTTCTCTTGGAAGAAGTACCCCTGCGTCGACACGTCGTAGCACGCCCATGCGTCGTACATCGCGACGGAGAGGTGGAAGAGATTGCGCGCCTGCACAGGCGGGCGCACCAGATCCTTCTTGATCGAGTTGAGCGTCGTCTCATTCCACGCGCGCGCGACCGAGCCGGTGGCGTCGGCCGATTGCGCTGGCGACAACAACGTGGCAAGTGAGAGCACGGCGAGGGCAGACGCGGAGATGGATGCGCGTTGGATCATGAGTCAAACTTCCTCACTTGAGGGGTGAACCGTGGCGCGGTTCGTGGAAGGTAGCCCTGAACGCTTCTCGGGCAAGTGCTGCGATTGCGATGGGGGCGGAAATGACGAATTGAGGGCAACTTTGATGACGGAACCGAAATCCGTGATCTTCACGACGAATCGCCGTCGGTTCGGGTTCTGCCTCTCAGAGTGCCGCGACGGGATCCGTACAATCCCCCTCCGCGCGGCAGAGGCCGATTTCTCAGATCACACGACCGAATCGCGCACATTCCCGCACTTCCTCCTGACCACCCTCTGCGGAAGCCCCCTTTGCCCTTCGATCTTCAGTCCATCCTTCGTGCCCACCAAGGTGAAGGTTCGGCGCTCCACGCCGAGCACATCAACCCGCGCTTCGCGACCGTTCTCAAGACGATCGGCTACGACCGCGACTACGTGCGCGCCGAGGGCCCCTACCTCTTCGATGCGGCCGGCAACCGCTACCTCGACTTCCTCGGCGGCTACGCGGTCTGCAACTTCGGCCGCAACCACCCGACGATCAAGAAGGCACTCGCGGATTACCTCGAGCTCAACCTCGCGACGATGGTGCAGTTCGAGGCGCCGCTGCTTTCAGGGCTCCTCGCCAAAGAACTCAAGCGTCGCATCGGCCGCGGGCTCGACTACGTCTTCTTCACGAACTCGGGCACGGAGGGCGTCGAAGCCGCGATCAAGTTCGCGAAGTGCGCGACTGGCCGCCCCGCGCTCTTGCACGCGCCGAAGGCATTCCACGGGCTCTCGTCGGGCTCGGTGTCACTCAACGGCTGCAACAGTTTCCGACAAGGCTTCGCGCCCTTCTTGCCCGAGTG
>JAIYCA010000321.1 GCA_027488265.1 Planctomycetaceae bacterium | reverse complement strand
TACGGCGCTGGCCACAGCTACTGGCTGCGCCATCTCGTGAAGCAGATGCCCGGCTTCAAGCTCGTCGAAGCCGCGGACTACCTGCCCACGAACTGATCGCGGCGAGCCTGACGCTCTATTTGAGGTGCCGCCCTCCGGCGGCACGGCCAGCAGTCAAGAAAGACGCCTCGGTCCTTGGACCGGGGCGTCTTTCATTTTGGCCGCGGAGAAGCAGCGTAATGGAGCGTGGGCGATGGATCGGCGTTTGTCTCTCGTTGTCCCTGGTGCGAGCTCGCGCGGTTCAGTGGGTGGAGTTGCGTCGCCGTTCGCGTGGTTACCCTGGACGAGGAACCGTGCGATGAGCGTCGGAACATCCTGGTGTGTCGCCGATGCCTCGTGGCGTCAAAACCAGTCGAACGGGTTCGTCAACTCGAGCACCACGACGCTCCAGAGGACTCCGGCCGCGACAACAACCAGTCCCATCACGATGAGCACGAGCGATCCCTGCACGACTCCCAGTGCTGCCAGGCCGGCCCCGCCGAGGACAAGAATGAGCGGCATCAGCAGCCCGATCAGGTATCCGATAAGTCCGCGTTTCTTGCCCATGTCTTACCTCAGCTACCGGCTGCTCACCCGAACCATGGAACGATCGATCGAGCCTACTTGGGAACCGGGACCCAAGCCTTTCCGGAAGGAAACGGTCCGCGATCACTCACTCACCTCGGGCGGTGGCGGATCTGCAAAACGCAGAACGGGGGTGGCTGGAATCATGTGGTTGTCTGAAAACTTATCCCGCGTCTCGGGGCCTCCAGCATGATCGAGACACCCGCTTAACCCTGCCGGATGACGGCATCCGCGCGTCCTTTCTCTGGGCCCCTGAAACACCGTTCGCAGGACAAAGCACGTTGCGGGCGTCAGCAGACAATGGGCGGACCCACTCTCAAGGCGCGGCGGAGCGGTGTTGTGCAACGGTTCGTGTCGCGACATCCCGGTTACTCGCTCGATAATCGCCATAGGGAGCTTGCCCGCCCGATACCCCCTCTGAGACGCTCAAATACGGTCTCGGCGGGACTCGGCGGCGTGCCTACGGCCGTTCATGCCGGTGGATTGAACCCCCAGACCCGTCGCGCGGCCGCTATGTCTACGTTGGTCTCTCGAGCTCGTCGGGTTACCGCTACACGCCCACTACTTCAAGACCAACCCCGGCCGCAAGGCCGGGGTTCTTTGTTTTGGGGTTTGTCGCTTTCTGCCGCAGGCTGAAATGAAACGCTTGCGTGGTTGCGAACAGCAGCCCTCGCCAAACGCACGAGAGACGCGTCCTCCTGATCCAAATGACAGTGATGAGACTTGAGGGCGCGACTTTCGCTTTCTGCGCAGCGTTTTCGAGGGGTGGGCTAGGGCGGGCCGGTCGCGGTGTCTTGGAGTCTTCACCGACAGGTCGCCGGGCTCCCCCGCTGGTTCAGTCCCGACCCGTTGCGAACGGTGACCCGCGGGTGATGACTCCGCGGAGCACCCGCCCGAAAACGTCATAACTCATCACGGAGGGACCTCGCTTCGCGAGGTCGCCGTGATGACCATGAACGACCACGACGACTTCGAGCCGGACGACGGGCGCGACCTGATGCTCACGCTGACTTGACGCGATGTATCCACACGGATACAATTTGTCCGTGATCGAAGTCATCCAGACCGAGCACTTCCGCAAATGGATCGATCGGCTACGCGACCGCGGCGCTCGTGCGCGAATCCTGGCGCGCATCGTCGCGGTCGAGGAAGGCCACTTCGGCGACTGGAAGGCCATCGATCGCACGGTGTCCGAGCTGCGCGTGCATGCCGGGCCGGGCTACCGTGTGTACTTCACGCGCCGCGGCAATACGTTTGTCATCCTGCTCGCAGGCGGCGACAAGCATTCCCAGCGCCGAGACATCGAAATGGCGAAGAAGCTCGCAGCCGAGCTTCGGGACCTCCAAGAACCAGTTGAGGAACCAGACCAATGACCACCAAGCAGACCAGCCGAAAGAAGTCCACTCGAAAGCCCGCAGCCTCGGCCGCGAGCCCTCGCTCGAAGTCGACTGGGCGGTCCGGCCGCACCGCGACCGCCACGCTCGCGAAGCTGTCGCCCTTCGACGCCGCTCGCTACCTCGATTCCGAAGAGGTCGTGGCCGAGTTCATCGACGCCGCGCTCGAGACCGGCGATCCAGCCGTGCTGATCCGTGCGCTGGGCGAAGTTGCCCGCGCACAAGGGATGGCGCGCGTCGCGAAGCGCTCGGGACTCGGTCGCGAGAGCCTCTATAAGGCGCTACAGCCGTCATCGCACCCCCGGTTCGAGACCATCCTGCGCGTAGCGCAGGCACTCGGCATCCGGCTGCACGCGTCTGCGGCTTGAGAGCGGGTGATGTCCACGGCACAACGGATGCCTGACTCTCGCGCACGGAGACTGGGCGTCCGAACGGCCTCGGGCTCGCACTACTTCAAGACAAACCTCGGCCACAAGGCCGGGGTTCTTTGCTTTGGGGCTTTCTCTTTCTGCCGAAGGCTGAAATGAAACGCTTGCGTGGTTGCGAACAGCAGCCCTCGCCAAACGCACGAAAGACGCGTCCTCCTGATCAAAATCACGAGGGCGCGTCTTTCGCTTTTTACGCAGCGTTTTCGGGGAGTCGAATAGATTCGGAGTGAGCAGTCTCTCGCAGTCTTTGCCGGCAAGTCACCTCGCTCCCCCGCTCGTTCGGAACCGACTTGGTGCGAACGGCGACCCGCGGGTGATGATTGAAGTCGCGCCGATCGAGCGCCCGAGTGGAGTCAGGCCTTGCGAAGGCCTTGTCTGCCCAGCCGTCAGGGAAGACGGAGGGGAACGTCGAGGCGACATCTCGGTCTTCAGCAACCTTCGAACTGTGAGACTCAGGTCGTCGAGACCCCCGGTGCCTCCATTTTTAAAAATCTTGCGCGAAAGAACTGATTTTCGCATCGGGTGGGGTAGGATTTGGATGGCGCAGGTCCAGCGCCGGGCGGGACTCGGAAAAGGGTTCGTTCCCACGTTCAATCGATTTGCCGTGTGGCACTCGATCAGACGCTGTTCTTTTCCTCGGAGTCTTGCACCATGTCCGCTCGTCTCGCGGCTGCCGCCGCCGTTGCTCTCACTGTCACATCCGCCTCGAGCGCTGCCCTCGTCTACGGAGGCGGTACCGAGACCGGTACCCGCTTCAACCCGGGCGCCGGCGCGATCAGCTACATGAACTGCTTCACCGCCGTGGGTGCGGATCAGACGCAGTTGTCGCTCGACAGCGTGTCGGTCGGCATCCGCCGGCTCGTCGCGTCCGGTGCGCTCGTCGACGTGGGCATCAAGATCTACGCCGCGGAGATGACTTTTGACGGCACCAACTTCGGCCGCGGCGCGAACTACGAGATCTTCTCGTCCGGCTCGCTCGGCGGTGGCGCCGCGTCGGTCACGCAGCTGGTGAACACCGGCGCGCTCTCTGGCATCACCCTGAACCTTGAGACCCTGTCCAACGCCGGGCTCGGTGGCTGGTGGATTGGCGTCGAATTCACCGGCGCGAATGCCGCGAATACCGCCAACGGCTGGCGCGTCGTGAACGCCCCGACGACGGGCACGTCGATCAACGGATTCGGCCTGTTCAACAACGCAGGTAGTGGCGCATTCCAGTCGTTCTTCGCCTTTGGTACCCCGCCGGGATCGAGCCCGAGTCGATTCATGGTCGACGTCAACGGCACCCTCGTCCCGGCTCCGGGCGCGCTCGCGTTGCTTGGCGTCGCCGGTCTCGTCGGTGTCCGTCGCCGTCGCTGATCGCGCTCGAATGTGCTTCAAATCATTCCGATCGGCCCCGGCAATCGCCGGGGCCGATCGCGTTTGCAGGCTTCGTTGTGTCCTTCAGCCAGCCCTCTCAGCACGAGCAAGTCGTGTCTCACATCATGCGAGCCCTCGCATCAAGAGGTCTCGCATCAAGAGGTCTCGCCGCTCGGGCGCTTCACCGCGCCGTCGAAGGCCGGGTTGGATACGGCGGGCGCCGCAGGCTCAGCGGGACGCGCTTCGATAGGCGGCTTTCCTGTCATGACAAGACTGCGCTTCGGCAGAAGGAGCATGAAGGCTGTCACCGACGAGGCGGTCAGACGCGCATCGGAGCCGTAGCCCGCGTTGTCGCGATTCGGCTGGTAGTAGAACGTTCCGTCCGCGCATTGAGCCAACGCGAACCACCATCGGTTCGCATCCATGAGTTTGCGAAAGCTCGCAGGATCGACGCTCGCGCCAAGCGCGGTGAAGGCCATGCCCATCGGAGGCGATCCGTGTGTATCGGGGAAACTCTGCGGATGTTGGCCGATCACCCGCGCATGCACGCGGGCGCGCTCTCGATACGCGGCCTCGGGATACGGGCTCATGAAGTACGCGATTGCCGCCGCACCCGTGCGACCCATGTCGGCCCAATCGTCTTCGCCTCCGCCCTGCCGATCGCCGTACCACACATAGCCATTCGGACCACTGCCACGCTTGAGAAAGTCGTACGCGGCATCATGTCTGCTGCGATCGATCGTGATGCCGCATTTCGACATCAGCGCGTAACCGAGCGCTCCTTGCGCCGTGATCATCGCGATCGGACCATATCCCTCGAATCCAGGATTGTGCCCCCAACCGCCATGTGAGTCGCGCGGACCGGTTGGATAGCTGTCGGGGTGCGACTCCTTTGCCTTCGGATTGATCTGTGACATGTCGAGGTATTGACCCGACTCGATGAAGTCGCGCACCTCCTCGAGTTCCGGAAGCACCCACGCGGCCCGCGTGGCGAGGTAGTACTCGCTCATCACGATCGCAGCGCCCATGTAGGTCCAGTTTGGAAGCGATGCGCGTGCTGCCTCGTCGGATGCCTTCGTCGACGCAGCGAGATGCCGCACACAACGCTCGACCGCCGACATGTAGCGCGGTTCGCCGCTCGCAAGCAGCGCCAGCGGTGCGAAGGTGTTGTGCACTGGATCACCGAAGGACCCATCGGCGCGTTGGTTTTTGACGAGGTACTCGAGCAGTTCACCTGCGATGCGCTCAGACTTCGCACACTTCGCGGGATAGTCCTTCCCGAAACTCCCGTAGGTCGTGCCGACATCGAGCGTCACCGACACGTCCTTGCCATCACGCCGAAGCATGAGCGAAAGTTTGCCGGGAGTCTGCGCGTTGAGATCCTTCCTTTCGGAAGTGGTGTCTTCGCGCGCACTGGTTTCGCGCGCGCTGCTTTCTCCCTTTTGAGCAGCTTCGAGCGCGGTCGCAAACTCCTCGATCGGCCCCGTCGCGCCGAAGACTTCCTCGCCGTACCCATCTTGGTGCGCCTCGCGAAAGAGCTGCCCGCCCACGCCGATGATGTGGTCACCGACAAGAACAACACCGCTCGCGGGAGTGCCCGCGAACACATGTCGAATGACCAGCGACTTCGGCGCGTCGGCCACGAGTTCCGCACGCATGCCTGTGATGCCGAGGTTGTAGAACCAACCGGGAACCTCAGCGTCGGGACCGCTCTCCGCGCGTTGCCTCCACGGATGACCGCTCTCGTTGTAATCGACTTGCGCAGCCGCAGGCACAGCGAAGAACTGCACCGACGCGAGAGAGATTGCTGAAGCGATGAAGACCGTTGCTCGTCGACTCATGACGAGACCGTATCAGACGCGTCGTCACACCGACTTACCGAGGACCATCAACGCGCCGAGCGCCGCTTGCGCGAACGAGAACCCCGTTTGCAAACCGAGCAGCACGCCCACGGCATTTCTCGAGGGCACACGTCGCGCAAACCAGAAATGCGGCACGAGCAGCGCCGCGAACCACACGATCAGGATCAGCGATACGAACACAGTTTCGGAGATGCCGACGAGCGCGAGGATCAAGAGTGGTATCCCCGTGAGACCACCGAAGAGGAGCGCCGCTTCGCTCCACGTCTCGAAGAAGGATTGCGTGGCGAGGATCGCGAGGAGTGGCCACGGCGCCATCACACCGAACGATGCAGCGCAGAGCGCGAGGGCGCGGCCAACAGTCGGTCGCTGCGCTCGCGTCTCACGCGCGACTGCTTGATCGACCGACGATACTTGGCTCGGCGCAGTTGGTGGAGTTCGGGCATCACGCATGTATGGTGAGCGTACCGCACACACGGCGTACGTTTGGGCGAAGAACAGCGCACCGTGACGAAGTGAAGGCCGGATGAAAGCTCGCGAAATCTCACGAAGCCCCGCGTCACTCAACATCCTCACTCAACGCCATCAACCAACCAGCGCTCCAACTCAATCTCATCGCGAATCGGGATCTCATCGAAGCCAGTGCGCGGGAGATCCGGCACCAACTTCCGCACGCGATCGACGATGCCAGCGTGGAGCGCCGCGAGTCGCCAACCTTGGCGCTGGTAGAAGCGCATGGCGGCGGTGTTGTCGTTGGTGGTGGTGAGATAGATGCGCTTGCAGCCGTGTTCGCGCGCGTAGCGCTCGGCCGCGGCCAAGAGCGCAGCGCCCGTGCCCGGTGCCTTGCCGCGGCTACTGAGTGTGATCACCTCACACTGCCACGCGCCCGGATCCATGTTGAGCGTGACGAGGCCAGCGAATGCGCCCGCGCTCCCGTTTCTAGCCACAGCCTCGGACACGTCCCCAACCACAACCTCAGCGACGAAACCGGGCAATGCATCTGCTTGATGACAGCGACCCAGCGACCAGATCTGATGCGAATGCCAGTGTGTTTCAAGTTCAGCGCGCACTTCAGAAAGGTCGCGCGGCTCGATGGAACGAATGCGGAGAGACATCGCCACAATGTAAGGCCGCGAAGAAGAGAGAGGCGGGCAGCGGAGAAGTCACAGACGTCGTCGTTGAAGTCACGTCCCTTTCTTCATCCTCTTCGACGGAGCAGGAACACGAATGCGTGCCTCCGTCCCAGCAATGTGCGCGAGCCCCCAGTCTTTCAGCGCGGCGAGCACCGGCAGAAGCGCAGTCCCGCGCGGGGTCAGGCGGTATCGAAGCGCCCCTACTCGCTCGGTGCACGGTTCGGCGGCGATCAGTCCTCCCGTTTGCAATCCCTGCAAACGCGCCGAGAGGATGTTGGTGGCGATCCCCTCAGGTGAAGCGAGGAAATCGCCGAACCGCGACTTCCCCGCGAAGAGGTCGCGAATGACGAGAAGCGTCCAGCGATCGCCGAGGAGATCGAGCGAGCATGCGACCGGACAAATCGAACGACGTTTGGTGCGGTTCATGGACGCTCCGATGTGCCCGAAGCGAGCCCGCGCACGATTGCCTCCAGTTGCGCGCGGTGGATCCCCATGTGCATGGCCGACATCGCGTGCCAACCCGCGGTATCAAGCGGGCCGAACCACGGGTGTGCGAAGCGCGCTGTTGATCTCGGGCGCGGAAGCGCGGCAACCGCGCGTTCGATCGCATCACAGGAGGCGTCAAACGCGGCGAGCACTTCGGGGCCCACGTCGGTGGATGGCTTCACTGCAGCAGTGCTCACCTGGCCTGCGGGACTGCGATCTCCTCCGAGCACCGTGATGACCTCAGCGATCGAGACGTTCACGATGCGCAGATGGTCGAGCGTCATCCACGCCGACCACCACCGACTGCTGTCCTCAAGCCCACGAAGACGCGGAACGAGGACACGCGCGCTCGCCTCGGCGCGCGAGAGCGGTTGAACGATTCGGTGGATCGCGGCCTGCTCACTCCGCATCCGCGTCGAAGCTGCTGCCGGACCTCGTCGCGTTGCCAACGTGAGCTGAAGCCACCCAACCATGCGTTCGATGCGCGGAACACCGGCGCCGGGCGCAGCGAGCTTTGGCTCGTTTTCCTGCGGGGCTACTGGGCGGTTTCGTGATTCGACATTCGGTGCCTTCGCAGGCGATGCAGCTGGTGAGGGATGTGTCATGCAGGCAGACTAGAGCATCACTTGCAATTTGCAAGTGACTTGCCACGAGCGCGAGCACCAGATTTCACGCGAAGGTTCGCCACCGCCATAAAAAAGCGCCCCGATCAAGGAGATCGGGGCGCTTCGAAGTCTGCACAAATTGAAGGTGATCAATGCACGCGCTTGAACTCACGAGTTTGAACGCATGAGTTAGAACGCATGAGCTTGAACGCACGAGCTCCAACGCATGGTTCCGACCTCACGGCTTTGAAGTCACAGCGTCCAATTCGCAATGAGCTGGCTGAGATCCGGCGCATTCACCACGCCGTCGGCATTGAGGTCGCACGCTCCGCTGCCGCCCCACTGCGAGAGCAGGATGCTGAGGTCAGCGCTATCGACGCGACCATCGCAGTTGAAATCGGCCGCCGCGCAGGCGGACTCGATCTCGATCACGGTCGTCGTAGTGGCGCCGGTCTCGTCCTTGAACTGGACGGTGAGCTGGTTGCCGCTCGCAGACTGCGGGATCGTGAAGCTGACGCTCGCCTTGCCCTGCGAGTTCGTGACCGACTGGCCAACGATCGCGCCGTTGACGCGGGCCGCCACGCTGTAGCCGACGTTCGCGCCCGAGCTGCGGACGCTCTCGGCGGCAAGCTGGACGGTCTGTCCGCGGGCGCCGCTAACGGGCGTCGAGCGGAGGGTGGTTCCCTCGATGTCAAGCTGCCAGAATCCGGGCACCGAGCGGCCGGTCTGGCCATCGGTCGCCGAACCGAACACCATGCCGTTCATGCCGACCGCGCTCGGGAAGGCGTAGCGCTGGCCAGCGGGCATTTCGAGCGGGGTGAACACGCCGTTCGGCCACGCGACGGCCTTGATCTGGAAGCCACTGTCGCCCGAGGCGTAGTAGTAGCCCGCCACGATGCCGTTGCGACCCATCGCGAGGCCAGAGGCGCCGCCGAAGAGTCCGGCCGGGATCTCAAGCACATTGACCGTTCCGTTGTTCTGAACGACCGCGGGGGCGCGGCTGTAGCCACCATCGAAGTAGCCGTTGATGAGGATTCCACCGAGGTTGTCGACAGAAATGCCCTTGGTCTCGAGGCCTTCGCTCTGGACGAACGCAACGCCTTCCGAATCCCAGCGCAGCGCGGCCGACGGAGTGGCGATCGGCGCCTGAATCGTGCCGCTGATCACGCCGGCGGAGTTGATGGTGTTCGCGAAGCTCCAGATCACGCCGTCTTCGGTCTCGAACTCGGGCAGCGGAAGCAACTCGAGCTCGCGGTTGACCCAGCGCGCAGCGCGGTACTGGCCCTTGCTGATCACATTGCCGATGATCACGCCGGCCTCGTTGATGTCGTTCGCGTAGCCGCCCTCGCCAAGGTCGGGAAGCTCGATGCGCTCGCCGTTCGACCAGAGGACTGGGATGCCGTAGCTGCCGGACACCTGGAACTCTGTGCCGACGATGTCGCCGTTCGAGTTGATGGCGACCGCGTAGCCGCCATTCACGGTCGGAAGCGGAGTCGGGGCCGAGTTCGAGGTCTGCCAGATGACCGGCACAGACGGAGCAGACTCGTTCTCGACGCGCACCGCGCCGACGATGATGCCTGAAGAGTTCACATCGGAGGGCTGGCCACCGAGGCCGAAGTCGGCGAGCGGAGTGAACGGGACATCGGCGACGGATGCCGTGGTCACCATGAGTGCGGCCACTGACGTGAGACGTGCGGGAAGTGTGTTGTTCATTGTGATCCTTTTGTCGTGCGAGTCTGTCGTGCAGAGAGAGCGTTGATCACGAGACCATTGATGAAAACAGCGTTACTCCCGAACTTCGGATCCGAGCAAGTCTCATCACCTCGCGCGGACTCTTTCGAGGCGTGGTTTCGCCCGGTTTCGCAAAGGTTCGCAAGGTTTCGCAAAGGTTCGCAAAGTTTCGCAGTCCGTTGTGGCACGGATTCGTTTCCTTGAAGGCGTCACCTACTCCTTTCGCTCCCGCTTCAACTGCGTCGCTCTTTGCTGTGCGACTGCAGTACTCGGGACGCCGAGAGCAGCGGGATCAACGCGTCTCGCCGTCGCATGGCGACAAAATCAAGCGGCAGCGCGACGCGCTACCAAGCACTCTGCCAGCGAATCACCATCGTCGCGAATCCCGCGCGCCCCGAGCATGTCGTCGCCGTGCGCTCCGCCTTCAAAGATGCCACGAGGGACATCGCGCAAGCGCTTCAAGATGCAGAGGCGCATGACGGAAAACTCAGCGGAGCCGAGCGACTGATTGATATTCGGTTGAAGTTGGATTTCCGCCCCGAGGAGTGGACGGAATTCATGCGAAGGCTTCGCGCGGTGTACGACTACGCACAGGTCGTCGCGGAATCACGGAGTCAGAGCGCAACGGATCCCATCGCTGCGTGCGATCACGTCTTGGCGATCCGCATCATGCCAACGCGTGCCCCGATGCTGCCGGCACCGACCATTCGTCACGCGAGTCAAGAGCAGATCCGCGCGGCAAGCGAAGCAGATTCGAGCAGCATGCGTCAGTACGACGACCTCTCCGAGCGTGAGCGGCAGGTGGTGGCGTTCCTCTCCTCCGGGATGACGCGCCCGCGCATCGCAGAGCGGCTCGGAGTTTCGCTGAACACCGTCTCAACACTCGTGCGTCGCGCCTATCAGAAGTTGGATGTGACGAGCCGTGAGCAACTGCAGTTTCGACTGGCACGTATCCGCGGTAGGCACAGCGCTGAAGGTTCCGCATCGCAACCGCCAACCGGTCGTTGATCGAAGATTCCGACGAATGCACGCGTATGCCGCGTGAGCGTCGGCGATATCCACGCGACGACTCGACCAACGCACGGCGTACAGCGATGTGTTCAAACAGCCTGAAACAGCCTCAAATACAGTGAGGCGCACGCGCGTCCTTCGACGCAGCCTCAGGCCGCACATGCAGACGAATGAGCACACCCCCGCTTCCACGGCTCGAGCCGCACGTTTCACGAGGCACGCGCGACCAATCACCCCCGTGCTCACCCTTGGCCTCACTTTGGGCCTCACCTTCGGCCTCGCGTCGAGCGGTTGCCAAGTTGCGAAACAAACGCTGCGCGCCGATGGTGGCTTCGATCTCAAGGTCGAGAGTAAGACGATCGCGCTTGAGAACATTCGCGCGACCGCGAAGCCGTCGATCAACGCGATCGTGACCGTCGAATACGCGGGCTGGTACTACAGCATCGCGAACGATGACATTCGTTCGAAAGACACGCTCGCGCTCTTCATGCAACTCTGCCGCATTCAGTCGGGCGTGCCCGCGCCGGGCCCAGTGCTTACGATTCCGGCGCGGTGAGGCGGACATCACGAGAAAGCACGAGAACGCACCAGAACGCTTCAGGAGTACGCCCCTTGCCAAACCAGCGCCGCGCGCGCGTGGAAGCAAGATGCACGACGATGGGAAGACTGATAAGTACGTTATCCGCAAGGAAGCGCTTGCACCTCTGCATCACTGCGGTCGCGTCGCACCCAAACGGCGACCGAGAATCGGTTGTCCGCCCTGTCGAAATCCCGCGTGCTCCAACATTCGGATCCGATTCCTCTCTTCCCTTTGACACGCACAACACCGAAGACAACCTCCGCCAATCTGCCTCGCGCGTCGGACCTCATGCGCCGCGCGTCGCCCGCATCCGCAGACTCGCTGTCTCCCAAGTTCTCTCGCCAGTTGCATCACCAGTTGCTTCACTATGGACCCCGCACACACGCCCCACGACCCATCTCGCCGCTCCTTTCTTCAGACCTCGGCGATGCTCGGTGCCGCGATGTGGCTCCCCGCGTTCCGCGTGCTGCCGGGAATGTCGATGGCCCACACCGGCAAGGGTGGATGCCCCGAGCCGCCGAACTTCCCCGCGCGTATTCCTGTCTTCAAGCAGGCGTATCGCAACTGGTCGGGTGAGATCTCGATCGACGCCATTTGGACCGCCACCGCATCGTCGCCGCAAGACGTCGTGACGCTCGCGAATTGGGCGCACGTGAACGGTTGGCGCATCCGCGCGCGCGGCATGAAGCACAATTGGTCGCCGATTGGTGTCGACCCTGATGCCACGTGCAACACGCCGATGCTCCTGGTCGACACCACCGCGCACCTCACCGCGGTGTCGGTCGGTTCGTCCGCCTCGCCGCCCACGGTCACGGCGCAGACGGGCATCGAC
>JAIYCA010000005.1 GCA_027488265.1 Planctomycetaceae bacterium | reverse complement strand
GTTGTCGCGATTCTGACAGCTGATCACATCATCGAACCCGCCGACGTGTTTCGCGCGCGTCTTGAACATGCGTTTCAAGTGATTGACGCGCAGCCAGAGAAACTTGTCACGTTCGGTATCGCGCCAACGCACGCGGCGACCGGCTACGGCTACATCGAACAGGGTGCGGCGCTTCCGCAACTCGACCGCGTGTTCGAAGTCGCGCGCTTTCACGAAAAGCCCGATGCGGCGCGTGCGCAGGCGTATCTCACGCAGGGCAACTTCGTGTGGAATTCCGGCATGTTCGTCTTCGCAGCCGCTGCGATGCGCGACGCGATTGCCCGACATGATCCCGCGTGCGCTGCAGGACTCGCTGCGATCGCCGCGGCGTACGACACACCTTCACGCGCCGACACACTCGCGCGCGTGTATCCGACGCTTCCGAAACGATCGATCGATGTCGCTGTGATGGAGCCCGAAGCTGCACGCGGAAACGTGCGCGTACTTCCGCTTGAAGGGCTCGCGTGGCTCGATGTCGGAAGTTGGACGAGTTTTGCAGAGACCGTTGCTGCGGATGATGCGGAGAATCGTTCGAATGCGCACTGGTGTGATCTTGGAAGCCGCGGAATGACCGTGATTTCTGATGATCCCGCGCACTTGATTGCGACGGTTGGCTGCAGTGATCTCATCGTCGTCCATACGAAAGACGCCACGCTTGTTTGTCCGCGCGGTGAAGCTGAACGCGTCAAAGCGCTTGCAGAACGCGTGCCCGAGGAGTGGCGGTAAACCAGAATCATGCGTTACCTCGCGATTGATCTCGGAGACAAGCGCACTGGCTTTGCGTCGGGCGACGATGTCGTCGGCATCGTGCAACCACTGTTGGTCGCTGAGGCCGCAACACGCGCGCTGCAACTGAAAGCGTCGCTGCGCGTGATCGATGAGTTCGGGCCGAATCGCATTGTGATTGGGCTTCCTTTCAACATGGATGGCACGGAAGGCCCGCGCGCGAAACTTGTGCGCGAGTTTGCCGCAGAACTCGCTGCGCAGTTACCGCGATTTCCGCGTGTCGAGATTGCATTCCAAGATGAGCGCCTTTCGAGTTTCGCGGCCGAAGAACGACTCGCGCGTACGGGTCGCACGCATGGCGAGAAAAAAGCACTCCGTGATGCGCTCGCTGCCTGCGCGATTCTTGAAGACTATTTGCGCGTGTTGCGCGGCGAGACGCGTGATGTGGGTGATGCGAACGACAGCGACGACGGCGGTGACGACGCATGACCGCGCGCACGACGCTCACCGATGAACAGCGCGCCGTGGTCGAAGCGCCTGATGATGTGCATCTCACCGTCCTCGCTGTCGCGGGCAGCGGCAAGACGACGACGATGGTGCATCGACTCGCGGAACTCGCCGCGCGCGGTGTGAAACCGTCGCAGATGCGCGCGGTGATGTTCAACAAAGCGGCGCAACGTTCGTTCGAAGCACGACTCGCCGCACAACTCGCACCGCTTGGCGTTTCGGCGACAGAACTGCGTGTGCAAACATGGCACGCGCTTGCGTATGGCATTGTGCGTCATCTTGAGTCGACAGGCGCAATCCCACGAATGCCACTCGTTGTTGAGTCAGGCGAGATTCTCCGCACGCTTGGCGATGCGATTCGTGAAGAATTCGCCGATCGAAATGAGCATCCTGAAGAGGATGATGGACGCGACGCGGAGTCGTGTCTTGAAGCGATCCGGGAGTGGAAATCGATGCTCGTTGCGCCGAAAGATGCGGGCCACGCGGATGACGATTTCCTCGTCGCCACGTATTCGCGCTTCGAGAAACTGCGCGCCGCACGAGGCTTTCGCACCTTCGACGATCTCGTCGTCGACGCCGTGCGCGCGCTCGAAGCTGATGAAGCGCGACACGGACTCGCGAATCGATTCGAGCATCTCATCGTGGACGAGTTTCAAGATGCCGATCATGCGCAGTTTCGCTTGCTTGAGTTGCTCGCGGGATCACGCGCACGCGTCACGGTTGTTGGCGACGACGATCAAACTATTCACGAATGGCGTGGAGCGCGCAGCGCGTTCATTCGCGGTGAGTTTGCAAAGCGCTTCACCGCGCATCCGCATCGCGCGTTCACACTCTCGACGAGTTTTCGATTCGGGCCAGATCTCGCGGCTGCGGCCGAGCGCGCGATCTCCGCGGGTGCTGGCCGCGTTGCGAAACGCATCATCGCCGCCGACGCTGAGCAAGAGTCGCGACTTGTCGCGATTTCCGCATCGGGTAAATCCCCTGCCGCACTTGATCCACTCGTTGATCGATTAAAAGATCTTCAAGCGCAAGGAACACCGGCGTCTGACATCGTTGTCCTCGGGCGCTCGTGGGCGCAGCTTCTTGCGTTCGAGTGGCGCATGTTGGCTGCTGGCATTCCATTCACGATGGATGAGCACGCCGCGTTTGCGAACGACCCTTCGCTCTCGCTGCTCCTTTCGTATGCACGCGCGGTTCGCACGATGCGCGTTCCGATGGATGAAGCGCTCGCTCAGAATGCGGGCCGCATTCTCAATCGACCGTTCCGCGGGCTCTCGCGGAAGGGCCTAGATTTCGTGCTGAAAGATGCGACGCGCGAAGGACTCACGCTCGGCGACCTCTGTTTCGACGACGACCTCCACAAGATGGCGGGGTTTCACGGTGGCGCCCGCATCGAATTGAAATCGCTCGGCACGACGCTCTCGAAAGCCGCACGACGTGATGGCGCAGAGGCTGGTGCCGCTCGTGCGATTCGCATCCTCCGAGACGAAATCGATTTCGACAAAGCGCTCTCTGCAAATCGCAGTGCCGCGAGCGTTGCCGAGTGTCTACGTGCCTTTGAAGTTCTTGAGGATTTCGCGCGCGTTGCAGGCTGCTCGCTCGCGGATCTCGACGCGCGACTCGCTTCGGTCGACACCACGCAAGGCCGACCAGCCGCTGAATGTGTGCGCGTCACGACGATTCACCGCGTGAAAGGCCTCGAGTGGGATTACGTCTTCATTCCTGAGTGCGACGAAGGATGGATGCCGCTGCCCGGCGACGAGGAGTCGGGCTGCTTCGATACGCGTGCAAAATCGTCGACCATCGGCCGCAGCCCCGCGATCGAAAGCGAACGCCGCCTCTTCTACGTTGGCATCACGCGCGCGCGCACGGCGTGTTTCGTGAGTTGCGGCGATGAAGAGACGCGTTCACGCTTTCTGCGCGATGCACTTGCGAGCGAAAAGCCGCGCGCGCCCGTGCGAGCGCGGCGGTGATCTTCACGGCCAGCGCGCCGCAGCAGCGAGGGTGAAGCAGGCTTCGCGCGAACATGTGAAGCTCTGGCTGCAGTTGCCGCCGAACCCCATACAGGCTCATGAATGCCGGGTGAATGGAAACCCGCTTCATCCTTCGCTCCATCGTCACGAATCTGACTCTGTGCGGAATGGACAGCGGTCATTTGCGACACCGCTGAACCGACGACGAATTTGTAGGAAAAGACTTGGTCTTACGCATGGCACTCAACGTTGAGTCTCACTGCATTGCCGATCAAACGGTTTGGCGGTCGAGAGAACTCATCAAATCAGCAACCATCATGGCCCAAGCAGATTCTGGT
>JAIYCA010000082.1 GCA_027488265.1 Planctomycetaceae bacterium | reverse complement strand
TCAGTCGCCTCTCTCGACGGGTGGTACTACTCCGTGGCAAGTGACTCCTGCCGCAGGTGCTGGCCCCTACGCCGCGAATGCCTACGCACTTGTTGGCTACGCCACGGCGATCGGGCATGCACCGAATGAAGTTGCAGAGTTGATCGCCGCGGGTGCACCTGGCCAGAATGAAGGTCGTGGTGCGGTGTATTTCTGGAGCAACGACTCCGTCACCGCTGGGGTTCGCCGCCCCGATCGCCGCACGCAACTCACGCCGATCACGCATCCGACTCCGCAACCAAACGATCTCTTCGGCGCAGCAGTCGCCATGGAAGATCAGATTCAAACGTCGGGCACCACACCGCGCGTCGCAGTCATCATCGGCGCACCAGGCCGCGATGAAGGCAAGGGCTATGCCGTCATTCGCGAGCGCGCAACCAGTACGAATAGTTTCGCTACGAGTTGGCCCGCGACGAGCGCGTACCAATTCGACTTGAGTTCGCCCGTTGGACCAGGCGCGCCACTTCAAGCGGGATATCGCTTCGGTGAAGCGGTCGCGATCGAAGGCCGCTTGGCGGTCGTTGGTGCGCCGGGTGCGAGCCAAGGTAAGGGGCGCATCTACGTCTACGAGCGCAACACCTCGCTCTCGGGATCGTGGGCTTTCCGCGGTTGGTATGCCTCCGACGACCCGCTCGTCCGCGGATTCGGAAACGCTGTGTCCATCGCGCGCACCGCCGACTCCAACGTCTACCAAATCATCGTCGGTGCCTCGAAGGCCGACATCGCAGCTGGTTCGGCGCTTCGCGTCGACGCCGGCGCGGTTTTCATCTACCAGAAGTCGCTCGGCACAAGCGCACCGCAGTATCTCGGCATGAGAATCTCGAATACGCCGTCGACCGGCGATGAATTCGGTTACTCGACTTCAGCCGTGCAAGGCTTTGGTCTCATCGGAGCTCCGTTCAAGGACTCCGGCGGACTCAACTCTGGCGCCGCAAAGTTCATCACTCTTCCATAACCGAGCGTTCGGCGAATCATCAGACGACTCGACCTCCACTCGAAACCGATTCGAACCTCATACGTCCGCCGCTCGCCTCGCGCACCCGAAAATCTCGATCCGCCCATGCGATCTACCTCTGCCCTCCTCGCTTCATTCCGCTGTCTGATGCTGCTCGTCGCAGCCGCGTGGGCTTCGCTCACGGGGCTTCAGAGCGCTGCTGCTCAAGACGCCTGCGGCGACGCGACCAACGACTGTTTCACCACCAACCTCTTTTCCGGAGGTTGCAGCAACCCAGTCTGCTGCGGACTCGTTTGCACCGCGGAGCCCTCGTGCTGCGACGTCGCTTGGGACGACGTGTGCGTCGCCATCGCCGAGAAGTACTGCTCCGACTGCGGTCTCGTGAAGGACTCGTGCTTTCAACCGCACGCGACTCCATCCTGCAACAACGGTGCGATTTGCGAAGCCGTCTGCTCTTCCGTTGGTTTCGAGTACTGCTGCTCGGTACGTTGGGATGAGGGCTGCGTGGAGCAGGCGATTGCACTCACCGATGACTGCGGCGACAACGCTGCAGGCTCCTGCCTCGTGGTGCATGAGAATCCAAACTGCCGCGATGCGGAGTGCTGCGAGACCGTCTGCGGTATCGACCCGCGCTGCTGCGACACCACATGGGATGAGACGTGCGTGAACTGGGCTGAGCGTTTCTGCCGCGGCTGCGGCAATCCCCGCGCGGGCAGTTGCTGCTATTCGCAACCAACGCCCTTCTGCAACGACGCCATCTGCTGCGAAGCGGTCTGCAACATCGACCCCTTCTGCTGCGCGTTCCGCTGGGACGAATTCTGCGCCCAATTGGCGACCGACAACTGCAACATTCCGCGCTGCCTTTGCGGCGTGGATGTGCCGTTCCAGAACTCGAGCTGCCGCGCCGTGCACGAGAGCCCTGGCTGCAACGATGCGCGCTGCTGTGATGCCGTGTGCTACTTCGACGCGTTCTGCTGCGAAGTCGAATGGGACTTCACTTGCGTCCAGGTCGCACTCGCGGAGTGTGCGCTGACGCCGAGCCCAGACATCAACGCCACGTGCTCGAGCGCGACCGGAAGCTGCTTCTTCCCGCACGGCGGCGAGGGCTGCTCGCAACCCGCATGCTGCGGCACCGTGTGCGTCATCGATCCGTCGTGCTGCGACAGCACGCTTGGCGGTTGGGATCAGGCGTGCGCCGATCTTGCGATTCAGAACTGCAATGAGTGCGGCTCGATCGACGCGGGCAGCTGCTTCTATCCACACGAAACGCCAGGCTGCCTTGATCGCGAGTGCTGCGACGACGTCTGCATCATCGATCCTTCGTGCTGCGAAATCGAGTGGGACATCTTCTGCGTGATCAATGCAGGCACCTACTGCCTCGATAGTGCTGTTTCCTGCGGCGACCCGCGCACGCGCCCCTGCGCCGTTCCGAGCTACCTCCCAAGTTGCGAAGACGAAAGATGCTGCGCGTACGTCTGCAACGTGCTCGATCCGACCTGCTGCTCGCGCGCATGGGATGAGACCTGCGCCGCCAACGCGGTGTTCGGCTGCGACCTCGGCATCAACAACTGCCCCGCTGCTGGTTCGCCGCTTGTGGTGCACGGCAATCCTGGCTGCTCCGACGAACTCTGCTGCTCGGCCGTTTGCTCCGTCGACCCACTCTGCTGCAGTTTCGGCTGGAGTGCTGAGTGCGTTGCCATCGCGAAGGGTATCTGCGTGACGTTCGGCGATTGCCCGCAGAATGGGCCGTGTGACTCGACACATCCAACGCCTGGCTGCGAAGACGCGACCTGCTGCACGGTCGTTTGCCAGAACGACCCTGTTTGCTGCGAAGTCAGTTGGTCGACTTCGTGCGTGCAGGCCGCGCGTTCGCTCTGCGTGCCCCGCAACAGCTGGCCTTGCCCCTGTGTTGGTTCTTGCTTCGAAGCACACCCTGAAACGGGCGGATGCGAAGACGAGGTCTGCTGTGCAGGCGTCTGCAACGTCGATCCAACCTGCTGCACCGAAAGTTGGGATTCAGGCTGCGTTTCGATCGCACGCATCACCTGCTGCACGTTCCCAGGCTGCGGCGACATCTGCACGGGCAGCTGCCTCGTGCCACACGAGTCGCCCTACTGCGATGACGCTTCTTGCTGCGAAGCCGTTTGCCGTTACGAGCCGTACTGCTGCGACGTCCGTTGGGATTCGTCGTGCGTTCTCGAAGCGCGTCGCACCTGCATTGGCGGCTGCGGCCTCCCTGTCAGTGGAAACTGCTTCGCGGTGCACAACCAGCCAGGCTGTAATCGTGGCGATTGCTGCAACGCCGTCTGCGCGGCAGAAGAGTACGAGTACTGCTGCCAAGTGAGTTGGGATCAGGACTGCGTTGATCGCGCACGGAAGCTCTGCGAAGACGAGGTCCCCGAGTGCGGCCGCATCGGCTTGCCTGGCTGCAATCTGCCGCACAACAGCCCGTCGTGCAGCGATCAAGATTGCTGCGAAGCGATTTGCAACATCGACACGTACTGCTGCGAGAACGAGTGGGACGCTTCGTGCGTGGAGCGCATCTACGGAACCGCCGGCTGCGAGCGCTATCAAGCCGAGTGCGGCGGTCGCTGCGCAGGCACGTGCTGCGAAGCGCACCTCGGACCGTGGTGTAACGACGAAGCGTGCTGCGATGCGATCTGCCTGATCGACATTTTCTGCTGCTCGACGCAGTGGGACGAGTTCTGCGCATCGCAAGCGCGCATCAATAAGAATTGCCGCGATGCATGCCCGCCGCCTGAGTGCGGAACACCTGAAGCAGGCAACTGCTGCTTCCCGCACGACAACGCGAACTGCAACGACCAGAGTTGCTGCGATGTCGTCTGCGCCATCGATTCGACGTGCTGCGAAGCGATCTGGGATCAGATCTGCGCCGCGATCGCGAACGATCCGGATTCAGGCTGTGAACAGTGCACGGGTGGATCTTTCTGCGGCGATCCGAAGGCCGGAAGTTGCTGCAACGAGCACGAGAATGTGCCGTTCTGCGAGGACGAACTCTGCTGCGGCTTCGTCTGTTCGTTCGACGAATCCTGCTGTATCTCCGGCTGGGATACGACGTGCGTCAAACTCGCGCAAGCGTTCTGTGGTTGCGGCGGCTGAGTTTGGCTGCACAGTTCGCGTGAAACTCAACGCGCCCGCGCGACCAACGCCCTTGCGATCAACCCCCGGGCGCGTTTTCCTTCACGGAAGAGGAAGACCACCGCTTGGCCGTCGGGGCGCGCCGAGAGCGCACGCGTGAAAAGATCGGCATCGGCCGCGCGCCCACGCACACGGACACTGCGCGCGACAAGCGCGTGACGCTTCAGCGTGGCAAGCACTTCGTCTTCGCGTGCGGCGCATTCGTCGATGATCTCGAAGCTTTCGAACCATGGCGTTGCGAGCGGAACGTCCGAGACAACGAGGCCAAGACCGCGCGCGATTTCTTGCGCGGCATCGTTCGCTCCTGCCGCCTCGGTCAAGAGTTCGGCGCGCTCGATCGCCGCGATCGGTTCAGAAATGAACCTCCCGTGCGTGATCGCCTCCGCAACGCGCAAGCGATCCTCTCGCGCGTCGTCGGGAATCCCCGCGATGGTGTGGCTCTCGATGGTGTGGCTCTTTTCGGCGAGAAGCGTCGCGCGCGTGTGCCCCGCCTCGCCGTCGGCGCGCGCGAAGGCACCCGACCATGCGACCGCCTGCACGAGCCGATTCTCCTCCGCAATCCACTCCCACGCGAGGCCGCGGTTGAGAGGCCCAAACGCCGCGCGATCAACACCCGGCGAGAATTTGATCGCCGCCGCGTGCGCAAGTGTCAGCGCGCGCTCGATCCACGCGCGGCCAGGCTGGTGATCGTCGAGATTCCACGAGCGACGGCCCGCCGATTCATCGCGCCGTGCAGGGTCGGCGTGAAGCGCAACGCCTGCGAGGTCGATCGCTTCGGCGTCCGCCACGCGCGTCACGCAGCGCGCGTTGTGCGCGGTCATCCACGCACGCCGCGGGTCGAGATCAATCGCTTCGACCGAGAGCCCCGCTTCGGCGAGTGCCATTGCGTCGCCGCCGATCCCAGAGCAGATGTCGAAGATCGCGCTGCTCGGACCAAGACTCTCGACCATTCGCCGCGCCTTCCAACGCGCGACTGCCATGCCCGACGCTTGCTCGATCCCCGCGACATCGCACCAAAGGCGCGTCGCGACTTCAGGCCCAAACTTCCGTGCCGCACGGCGACGACCTTCGACGAGTTCAAGCGCGGCAGAGGCAAGCGCAGCGGAGGCGAGCGCGGCGACGAACTTGGCATCGCCGTCACCCTCACGCTGCCCCTCACACTGCACCTCACCCACGGCACGTCGAAGTTTCGCGACCTGCGATGCCTCGCGTGGATCGATCGACTCCGCCAACGCGATCAACGCCGCCCGCTCAGGGCGCGCGAGTTCTTGCCAGATCGAAAGGTCGCGCCAGTCGCTCACGCGAGAAGGCTACACGCAAGAGCGCGCGATGAATTCCTCTCGAATCGGCCGCGGATTGAATCCCCCAAATCGAGGTCGCGCCGCAGGTACAGTTCAGCCATGGACCCGACGTCGTCCGCATCCTCAAACTTCGGATCGCCCCAGGACGCGCGTCGGTTCTACCGCTCGCCGCGCGAGGGCGAAGTGACTGGGCCGTTCACCCGCGCGGAAATCGATGCAGAGGTTGCGCGCGGCGAGATCGATGCGAGCACGCTGCTCTGCGTCGAAGGAACGACGGATTGGCGCGCGGCATCGGTGGTTTTGTTTGGCATGCGCGACGGTACGGCATCGGTGCCCCCATCCATGGCGGCACCCATGACGACGCCACCGATCGCGACTGAACCGATCGCGACGCGCGTCGGCATCGCCGCACCGATCGTTGCAACCACACTCAGCTTCTGTCTTTGCTGTCTTCCGATCGGTCTCGTGCCACTGATCTATGCGTTCATCGCGAACGCGCGCTTCGAGGCGGGCGACCGCGCGGGTGGCGAGAAGGCCGCGACGCTTGTGCGAAATTGGATGATCGCGACGTGGATTCTGCTCGCGCTTTCATGCGTGATCAATGGATGGAGTTCATACGCGATGCTCGATGCACTGCAAGAGGCTCTCGATCAGCTCACACGCATGCGTTGAGTACGAAGACGCGGGGAATGGTGGCGTGGGGAATGGAAACCAAGTGATGGATGATCGGCACAGGGATCAGTCGCGGGAGTCTGATCGACGGGAGCACGCGCGAGCCTTGATCGGCGCAGACGCGCAAGCGTTGACCGGCGCGTACGCGCGAGCGTTCATGCTTTCGCATCCATCCGCCGCGCGCGTCGCAGGGCTTCTGGCGCTTGAAATCCCACCGACGCGCGAGAGAGAAAGCGCGCGGGCGCAATCGCGAGAAAGCGAGAACACACAGACGTGGCGTTCCCCTGTTTCGCTCGCAAGCGCCATGATCTTTGCCATTTTGCTCGCCCTTGGCCTCCATAGCGCGTCGCGTTCGGGCTCTCTCGCCGCTCCGGCCTTCGTGTCGCCGGAGCGCTTCGAAGCCCGTTCAGAGGAGAGTGCGATGCGCAAGAACCCGAAGTCGTTCGCCGTGGCCGCCGCCGCGGCGCTGTCCGTTTCCTTCACCGCGACCGCGCAGGATGCGGTGCAGTGGCGCGTCGAGGATGGGGGGAATGGGCATTGGTATCAGTTGAAGACTGAACCAAGCACTTGGCTGAATGGACGAGAGTTCGCCCTAGCAAACGGCGGAGATCTCTCCTCGCTCGAGACCGCGTCGGAGTTCAACTGGGCCAAGACCCAGTTCCTCTCATCGCGCGAGTACGTCAACTTAGGCGGATTGCAGTCGGCGGGTGCCGCGTCGCCGTCGGCTGGCTGGGCCTGGCTCACCGGCGGACCGATCGCGCTCAACGGAACCTTCGACGACAACCCGTGTAACTGTGGAACCCCAATCGAAGACGGTCAGCAGAACTATCTGCACTCGGCAGGATTTGGCGGGCTCGTCGGCGACTGCAACTCAGGGCTACTCGCAGGCTGCGGACAGGATGGATGCGATTGGCAACAGGCGTTCCTCATCGAATGGTCCGCCGACTGCAACTCAGATGGCATCGTGGACTTCGGCCAAATCCTCGCCGGCGGACTCGATGATGCGAACGCCAACAACATCCCCGACTGCTGCGAGGGGACCCTCACGACGTGGGGAGACAACTCGCAGGGTCAATCGAATCCACCACTTTTGGGAAGTCAGATCATCTCTATCTCTGCTGGCTATGACCACAGCGCCTGCTTGCTCAGCAACGGATCAGTTCGCGTCTGGGGCTACAACGCCTTCGGGCAGTGTGATGTGCCGACGAATCTCGGTGCGATCACCGCACTCGCTACAGGCGATCGATTCGTTCTTGCGCTCCGTTCGAATGGGAGCATTCGCGCTTGGGGTTTCAATGGCTCTGGCCAGTGCAATGTGCCTGCGGATATTGGACAGGCTCAGGGAATCGCCGCCGGAGGAAACCACAGCATGGCAAAGTTGGTTGACGGCACACTCCGCTGCTGGGGAAACAACGATCATGGACAATGTTCTGTCCCAAGAAGCCTGGGCGCGGTCGACGCCTTTGACGGCGGGGTCTATCACTCCATCGCCATTGCAGCGGTCGGCGAAGTTCGATGCTGGGGGTTGAACGACTACGGCCAGTGCACACCACCCAACGAGCTTCCCGCCCCGGTTTCCGTCAGCGGCGGCGACCGGCATTCGGTTGCGCTACTTGAAAGCGGCACAGTGCGATGCTGGGGCCAGAACAACTACGGACAGTGCAGCCCTCCTGCAGATCTTTCGCGCCTCGTGGCCATATCTGCAAGCGATCGCTATACCCTCGGGCTCACGACCTCAGGTCGAGTCGTGCGATGGGGGCAGGCACAAGGCCAACTCCCCGGTACCGAAGCGGTTTACACAATGATCGCCGCTGGTGCCTACCACGGTATGGCCGTGCTCGCGCAGGAAGAATGTGTGAGCGCCTGCCCCGCCGACGTCACCGGCAACGGCAACGTCGATGCAGCCGATCTCGCGGCAGTACTGAGCGCATGGGGCGGCGCACCGAGTGGTAAGGAGAACGCCGACATCAACGGCGATGGCTCCATCGATGCGGCCGACCTCGCGGGTGTTCTCAGCGCGTGGGGCCCCTGTCCGTGACGATGTCGCCGGGGGAAGATCGCACGGAGCCAACCGAGTTCGCGAGCGACGACACCGGATTTCCGCGCGCGCCGCTCCCGATTTCGCGGCCGCGCGCCGATCACTTTCCAACGACGCAACTCACGACGCTGCTTAGTGAACTCCGCACGCTGCACGGCGACGACGCACACATGCGCCTCGCCGAAACGATCATGCGCCGTTACGCCGAACCGCTTGCGATC
>JAIYCA010000121.1 GCA_027488265.1 Planctomycetaceae bacterium | reverse complement strand
GTAAACACGCGATCATGCTTTGCGAGAAGTGCGAGCGTCTCAGCGAGGAACGGCGCGCCGAATCCGCCAATCACCATCGAAAGTCGCGGGAATGCGCGTGCGACCTCATCGAGAAGGTACGGGCGCGCGTACTCGAGTCGCGCGGAGGGGGGTGTTGGCCCAGACCAACCGAAGAAGACCGGAAGCTGGTTTGCCTCCGCTCGATCGAAGACCTTCATAGCTCGGGTATCCGCTGGATGAAATCCTTGCAGTGAAGGATCAAGCCAAATTCCACTCGCGCCGACGGCGCGCGCGGATTCCACGGATGCGACTGCATCATGAGACGTTGGATCGATTGCTCGAGCGTAGAAGAGACGCCCTTCGCTGCGCGCGACTGCTTCGAGAAGCTGCGCCTCACGAATGCCACCACGGACATTATTGTTGAGATATCCCAGAACCAACGCTGCATCCACCGCGCGGACGGCGCTGTGATGGACCTCTTGCGACGCATCCGGCTGCAGCCAGCGACCCGCGGTGTTTCGACGCACCGCGCTCGCAACTTCGTCACCGAGGTCATCGATGCGCGTCCAGAGTCGTGTTTCGAGATCAACAATCATCCGCGCGGAATGTAGCGGAGTGGCACGGCGCGCGCATGGATGCGTGGGGGTGGCCTATACTCGCCGCCCTATGCCCAAAGCGGTCTGGCAAACTCAAGAACTCGCGCAAGACCCTCACGCTCGCAGCGACAAGGCCGCGAAGGTACGCGACATGTTCGCGTCGATCGCAGGGGCTTATGACCTCAACAACCGCGTGCACTCGTTCGGACTCGACCAACGATGGCGACGAGAAGCGGTTCGCATGTCGGAGGTTCGACTCGGTGAAACCGTTGTCGATGTGGCATGCGGAACAGGCGACCTCACGGAACTCTTCGCGACTTCTGGAGCGGCCAAGGTCACAGGCATTGACTTCACCGCTCCGATGCTCGACATCGCGCGAGTCAAGAGTGCCGCGAATGGCACAAAGGCATCTCCGAATGCAACTCCGCTCACTTCCAATCCTGCGGGATTGGCACGCGTTGCGCCGGTCTATGTTGAAGGCGACGCGATGGCGCTCGATCTTCCTGACGCGTGCGCTGACGTCGTGACGATTGCTTTCGGTCTTCGGAACGTCAGCGAGCCCTTGAAAGCGCTGCGGGAGTTCCGCCGAATTCTGCGACCAGGAGGACGGCTCGTGGTGCTGGAGTTTGACGAGCCGCGGAACGGCTTCATCCGCGCGATGAACCGCCTTTACACGCACCGCATCATGCCGTGGACCGCGTCGCTCCTAGCTCGCGACCGCTCGGGTGCGTATCGGTATCTGCCTCGGTCGGTTGAGACGTTTCTGAATCGCGATCGCCTGCGCGCTGCGGTCCTGGAGTCAGGTTTCGCGGAGGTCGATCAGAAGGAGCTGACCTTCGGAACGTGCATTCTCACCCGCGGTCGCGTCGCGAAGGCGTAAGCACCGGACAGGACGTTCGCGTCGACCACTGAGTCTATGTTCGGCGACTTTTGCGGGATCTTCGGCGTCGTTTTCTGAATCATCTCGATTGACCCACGTAGCGCGAAATGGAGCGTCGGATCGGTTGATTGTCGCTCGCGGTTCGATGGATCGAACCGCACCCATTTCGGCCGGAGGATCCGGCTCAACGGCAACCGAACGAGTGATGGCGGGGATCGCCGACATCGTTCCTCACGTTGGAGCTCGGCCATGCCTCAGGCCACGGACTTCTACGGTCACGGATCTGGTTCCTCTCGCACCTCGCGCGAACTTGAACGGTTCGTGCGACTTCTTATCCAAGGCGATCGTGTCGGTTGTCGCGATCTGCTTCGTGAATACCTCGACGGACGGACCGAACAGGGGCGAGACGCGACGAGTGCGTTGCGCGACCTCGCATGGCCGGCCTGCGCCGCCCTTGATGCACTGGCGCGCCGCGACCAAATCGGGACCGCCGAGGAACACTCCGCGACCGTGCTGCTCGCACAACTGGTGCAGCGCATCGAATGCGGCCTCGCCAAGCGATCGGCCCGCTGCAAACTTGTTGTGGTCGCCACCGGACCGCGATCGACGGAGGAACTCGCGGGAGAAATCTTCTCGGGCCTTGCCGAAGCGGACGGGTTCGACATCCTCTTTCTCGGCGGCGGAGTCGAATCGGACGAATTGTTCGCACAGATTGCCGCTCGCCGTCCCGCGTACTTCGTGAGTTTCGCCGCCGCAGGGCCCGATGCCCCGCGACTTCGACGGCTGATCACCGCGGTGCACACGCAAGATCCGGTTCCGGGCCTTCGTCTCGGGGTTGGTGCAGGCGTCTTCGAGCGCGCGCAAGGCCTCGGCGAGGAAATCGGCGCCGACTTCGAAGCCAATTCGCCGTTTGACATGCTCAGCGAACTCCAACGTCTCGAGACGACAGGAACGGTTCGTCGGACGTCAACCACCTCGCGCTCACGCGCGGCTTAGGGGCCTTCATCCAGACTCCCGTTGACCACGATCGGCCCCCGCAATCCGCGAGGGGCCGATCGTGCTTTTGCCTGAGCAAACTCCCGCAATTGGTCGCGAACACGGACGTTCGATCTGCGTACAGGCCGACACAATCCGCAAATCCCTGCGGAAGATCGGAACGCGACAAGAGGCTGCCCGTACACTCGGGTCCCGGCTTCTGGCAAGACTCGTGAGGTCAGATCCATGCTTGACGCGCAAACTGAACGACTCACCATCCAACGCGCACGCCGAGGCGATCGCGAAGCGATTGCCGAGTTGATCCGAGCGTATCAACGTCCCTTGGAAACGTTCATTTTTCGCCTCTGCGGAAAATCTGAACTCGCCGAAGATATCGCCCAAGAGGCCTTTGTTCGTGTGATCAAGTCGTTGGATCGGTTCGACGAGCGATTTCGCTTTTCGACGTGGCTCTTCACGATTGGCAAGCGACTCCTCGTCAATCACCATCAAAAGTTGAAGCCATCTGCCGACAGCGAGACGGTGGAGTTCCGTGCCGATGATCATCGTCGGCCAGAACACGTCATCGAAGAGGTTGAGCGCTCGGAAAAGATGGGGCGCATGATCAGTGTCGCCATGGATGCACTCGTCTCGCCCCAGCGTGAGATCGTGCTGCTCTTCCATCAACAGGGATGGCCGGTCGAACGGATCGCCACCGAACTCTCGATGCCAGAGGGCACTGTCAAGAGTCATCTCTTCCGTGCGCGTCGCCGTATGCTCGAGGCGATTGAATTGAGCGGCACGCCGAATCCTCACGAGGTGTTCCGATGAGCAATTGGTTCGAGCCCTCTGAAGGCTTTGGTCGCAACGGACCATCGATTCGCGCGGAGAGACTGCTCGTTCGAGTGCTCTTGGCACTTCGCAGCGAGGCGCGTCGCAGCGCAAATCCGAGTCACGATCATGAGCGCGCCGAAGCATTGGCCAGTCGAATCATGGCGGAGTTCCCACGCCGCGTGCTCCCAGTCGGGCTCGCAGCGCTCTTGGTTGTCGTGGTCTGTGCCACGTTTCCGCTCGTCCGTGATGTTCTTCCTGACGCCACTGGGGGAGTTCAGCCAACACCAGTCGCGACCGCGGTAGAAGCAGGCCTGCGCCAAAATGGCTCGGCGATGAGCGATGGAATTCAAGCTCTGCGCGCCATTGTCGGCCCCTTCGCGGCACCGGCCCAAGAGCAGGTGGACGAAAGCGCAGCTTCGACATCAGACTCGGACGGATCGCAGCGCGACTCCGAAGCAGCCGCACCTTTTCAGAAGAGTTGAGCCTCACCGTGCGCGCGCGACTGCCCGCTCTTTGTTCGACGATCCTTCTCACCGGCGTTGTGAGAGCGCGAATGTCGCGCACTTTCGGCCGCGTGTGCGCGCCTCGTGCAGGGCGCACCCTCGGCTTCTTCGCAGACGTCCAAGTGATCCTGTGCCTCGTTTGTATTGGTGCCGTCGCGCGCATCGTGTCAGCCGACAATGCAGGCTTCGCGCTCGCGCCGAAGTCTTCGACGTTCGCCTTCGACGCGCGCGGACTCTCCGAACTCCTTGGACGTGAAAATGCCACGAGCATTCGTCCCATCGTGGAAGCCGTCGCCGGCCGTGACGCACTTTTGACGTTCGACGCGCTTGCGCGTCGCTGCAACACAGGAAGCGACACCGTGGCAAGAGAGGTCTTCGCTGGGCGCATCGCGTTCGCGCTTGTAGACCTCGGCGCAGTTGAGATCGTAGGTGGAGCGGACAAGCAAGCGCTTGCCTCTTGGATCTTCGGAATCCAAGCGGACGACGACCGATGCGAGCGTGTCTTACAGATGCTCGGCGCGCGACTGCGTGGACCTGGCAGTTTTGAGGCTCCGACCGAAGGTCTCCAGGCTCGACGTGTTGGCGGCTGGCTGCTCATCGCGCCGACGACGGGGGGCGACGTCGTTCTTGATCAAGCAGCGAAGCGCATCGCCGTAGAGGACTCTGAGTCAAGCTTGCTCGGTGAGCCGCTCGCACAGCATCTCCTCGTCTCCGACGCGCCGCTTCGTGTGTTCATCCGCCATGACGCACCGATTGGTGGCGCAACCGCGATTGGAATTCGTCCCAGCCCTGTCCCGAGCGGTTCAGGATTGCGCGCCGAAATCGAAGGTCGCTACGACGACATTCCCATCGGCGAGCCCGGTCTGAAACACGCGCTCGACGGAACTCTCATGCGAGCGTTTGAAGAGCGTGCGGTGTTTGCCATCGCAAATCCAGCGGATGGAGTTCCGGATCCAAGCGATGCGTTCTGGCTGGCACTCGTTCCTGAGTTGCGTCCTTCACCAGCGATGCGTGCGAATCTTGCGGGTGAGCGACTGCTCGTCGTTGGCGCGTCGTCACGCGCAGCGGCGCCCGCGATGGCGGTTGCGTGGCGCGTTGATGATTCAGTGCAGGCTGAACGCGATCAACGTCTGCAGATGCGCGGGGTTCTTTGCGGCCTCGCGCGCGCGACGGAACAGGGGACTGCAACGCCGCGCGGGACGGACGCCAGTACTCAACCTGATCCTGCCATTCTGCGAGAAGGCGCGGCGTCGTCGGCTGACCCTGCGGTCGACCCCACGGGCGAGCAAGCCGGAACCGCACTCGGTCCTTTCTTCGATCGATACCTCGGCAAGTCGTTCAAACTGGGCGACTGCGTCCTCTGTTGGAGCACTGTGCGCACGCCGTGCGGCGGTTGGCAGGTTTACGCGAGCGACACGGAGTGGCTCGGTGATGTTGCGGAGCGTCTCGAGCGCTCGAGTTGCTCGGAGGAGGGGAAGACCCCTGCGGGCGGGATCGGCTTCTGTGATGGTCCGCGCGCAGCAAGCGTCCTGAGGCGTTGGAGACCACTTGCGGGCGAGGATCTGAACGATCGGGTCGGCCGAGGCATCGACGCCCTCGCTGCGACGATCGAACAGCTCGGCCGATTGCGATTCGCCTACGAGTCGCCGGCACCAGGTCGTTTGATGGCGAAGATCGATCTTGAACCACTCGGTACGCTGCGGCCGTCGCAGCCATCAACCGGAACCTCAAACGGTCCCCGTTGAACGAAACGACTGGAAGAAGCAGTTCGGAAGTCGCCGCGCACCCAGGCCGGATCGATACCAGCAGAGATGTCAGCGCCTCATGGACGGACTCCTCACATCGCTGCTTCGATCCGATCCCGAGGAGACGTTGCGGCGCGCGTCGCGTCACCAGCTCACCGCAAGGGTTGCTGATGGACTCACGCGCGCGGAGCTGAGCGCAACGGAGCCCGTTCTCCTTCTCGTGAGTGGTGGTAGTGATTCGATGGCGTTGCTTGTCGCCATGGCAGCGTTGGCAGATCGCGCTTCGAATTCGGTTCGATCCTCGCTTGCGGTTCTCACGGTCGATCATGGACTGCGCGAGGAGTCAGCGATGGAGGCGCGGCTCGTTGCGTCGGCTGCATACGCACTCGGCGTAGAGACGTGTGTGTGTGAGCGTGTGCAAGTGCGGAGCGATGCGAATCTCCTCGCGGCTGCGCGCGATGCCCGATACCAAGTCGCTGGAACGACCGCGCGGCGACTTGGGATTCGAACGCTCGTCGTCGCACACCAAGCGGAAGATCGCGCGGAATCACTTCTCCTCGCGCTCGAACGTGGGGATGGACTCGAAAGCCTCGCCCGACTTCGACCAAGGCGCATCATGCACGATTGGGGTGGAGTGACGGTTGCACGGCCGCTTCTCGGTATCTCGCGCGCAGAATTGCGCGCGTTTCTCACCGACTGCCATGTCGATTGGGTCGACGATCCGAGCAACGCGCTGCACGCGCGCGGGGCGATGCGCGAGGAGCCGGCAATCGCGTTACTCGTCGAGCGTGTCGCTCGTGGGCTTGGCAACCTCGCAGATGAGGCGCTTGAATGCATCGCATGGCGCGATCGGCGTATCGCCGAGATTCTCTCGCAAGACGCGACAAGTTGTCGTCGTCAGGAGTTTGACACGCTACCGCTCTCATTCCGCTGCGTCTTGATTGCGCAGATGGCTCGAAACGCCGGTGGCGAAATGTCGCGCTCAATGATCGAGGTGGCGGCGTCGAGTGATTCGCGTGCGCCGCGTCGTTACGGATGTTCCAACGGTATGCAACTGACGATCGATGCGCGAGGTGTACGAATCGTGCGTTCAGAGTTCACGGCGCCAAGAGACACTCGCCCTTGAATCGATCGCTCACGCACGTCACCACGCCATCCTCGATCTTCACAACCATCGGACTCGCAACGAGATAGTTCGGTCCCGTTGGCAGCAGCAGCGGCTCGCAGCCAACGCACACAATCGGTTCGTGTTCCTCACCGGTGTCCACTTGCGGAATGCCTTCGGCGGGCGGAATCTCGACGGTAAACACTTGCTCGACGCGAGGTGACGAGAAGAACTGATCGAAGAGCGAATGGCACGCGTGGCAGTTGGGCATGTAGAAGACGACGAAGGTGGTCTGCCCGCGCGTCCGCTCGGCGAGGCCGGGCAACGACGCGCCGATCGGTGTTTCTTCGACGCGCCGCCCGACGAAGGGATGCATGTCGAAATCGACATTGACAACCTTTGGCCCGGCTGGCTTTGGAGCGATCTCAACAGGGCGGTTTGGATCGGTCGCACGACCCGCGACAGCGCCAGTACTCGTGGCGATCGCGATCGCACCGAGCGCGGTCCACGCGGGCGAGAGGCCGCGGCGTGGCGTGGAGGCATTCGCGCCTGAAGGCACACGAGTCCGCATCATCCACCAAAGCAGCACAAACGACGTCGCCAAAGCAATCACGGGAAACCCAAGTCCGCCCGCGCTCAACGCGCGTGAGACACATGCGAGCGAAACGAAAGCTCCGAGCGCACACGCCACGATCGGTATCAAACGATTCGCGAGCAGCACACCGTAGACAAAAATGATCAGCGCTCCAGCGACGCTCGATGAGGCGATCAGCCTCGTAGCAAGCTCCGGCGAGTAGCCAAAGAGTGCTTCGAGCAACTCGACGAGTGGTGCTGGTACCCCGTCAGGACCGCTGCGAAACTGAAGCCACGCGCAGAGCCCGAGTGCACTCGCGACGCACGCCGCCGCGAGACGCGGGTGTCGAGAGAGCGGAGGACGTTCGATGGCGCTTGTCTGCGGGACTACGGTCATGCGGATTTCTCTGATCGCCTCTCGACGTTGTTGCTCATGATTCGCCGTTGTTCGCGTTTCGTGCGCACGAGTACGCCCAACCAATCACTGGTTGAACTTCAGGCATGCCTCGAGCGCCGCCATGTCGTCAACATTCTCGACGACGCATTCCACCACACCATCATTGATCGCCAAGACGACCGGCGTCGCGATGACGTAGTTCGGTCCCTTGATGAGCGAAACCTTGGCGCATTCGTCGCAGGGGTTCCCGAGGAGATTGTTCGGATCCGCATCGGGAATCGCGACGGTGAGCGTCGGATACTTCAACTTGCCCGTGAAGTGCGTCGAGAGGAGATCGAAGCAGTGATCACAGTCCTCGCGGAAGAAGATCACGATCCAGCGACCCTTTAGGAAGTTCGCGGGGAGTTTGTTTTCCATCAGGAGCGCAAACGGGTTGTCGCTGAGCTTCTTTCCGACCGCGTCGGTGAACTCCGCCACGTAGAAACTCTTGAGTGCCGTCGGTGGTCCTGGCCACACGGCTTCTTGCGGTGCGGGTGTCGTCGTTGGAGTGGTGGTGGTTGGATTCGTGGTGGTTGGATTCGTGGTAG